>VBKF01000094.1 GCA_005888095.1 Deltaproteobacteria bacterium
ACCTGACCGGCGCGGACGGCCTGCACGGCGCGGTAGACGTTCGGCCGCCCATAGCCGTACTGGATGTTGAACGTCGCCCCCGGGAGGCCGGGGAACGGGAGCGTCGGGTCGTCGATCGGCGACACGGTCGAGCGCACGACCTGCTTCACCTCGTCGGCGCTGAGCGGCCCGGCGAGCCTGCCCGCCTGCACGGCGTCGAGGCCGGCGGCGATGACGAGCGCCGCGACGCCGGCCTGGGTGGGCGTGCCGGTCGACGTCGAGCCGTCGTTGTTGGGCACGCTGAAGAGCGCGTGCGGACCGAAGGAGGTGAGCGTCGAGCGGCTTCGGTACGTACGGTTCGCCAGCACGCTCGGCGACTGCTGGCCGCGCGTGGACTGGTCGCCGACGATCGAGTTCCCGGGCCAGATGTGCGGGTAGAACATGCCGTCGGTGTGATCGCCCGAGTCGACCGCGAACGCGATCGCCTCGGCCACCCGGTCGGGCCGGTCGATCGCCTCGTCGCCGGCCTTGACCGTGAGGAGACGGCACCTGGGGCACACGCCGGCCGCGAGAAACCCGTTGTCGGTCTCGGCGACCGCCTGGCGCGACTCGCCGTTGGCGTGGCCGTAGACGCTGTTGTCGGTCTGGGGATCGTTCGTGTCGCGGTGGAAGTTCCAGCCCGAGATGTCGTCGACGTAGCCGTTGCCGTCGCCGTCACGCCCGTCCGAGAACGCGACGATGAGATCCTCGGCCGTGATCCCTCCCGCCTGAGGATGGAGAAGGGGGCGCGGCACGCGCGGGTCGTCGGCGTAGTCGTCCACGTTCACGACGCCGTCGCCGTTCAGGTCATAGGTGCCGTGCGTGATCCCCTTCCCGTCCTCAGGCAGCGGCAGCTCGCCCGTGTTGAGGTAGGCGCGCAGCCGGAGCTCCGGAGCGTCCGCCAGACGCCAGTTCACGCCGCCCTCCATGTAGGCGACGATGACATCGTCACGGCCGCGGGTGGCGAGCTCGTTCCACACGCGGTCGACGCTCATGCCGCTCGCGCCCTCGGGATCGCTCGCGAGGGGCGCATCGCTCGGCAGACACGAGTAGAGATACCACTGCTCCTCGTTCCAGGTGGCCTGCGGATCGCCTCGCTCCGCCGGGGCGTACTCGGGGTCGTTCGGGTAGGCGGCGACGCTGGTGCAGGTGCCACCCACCGCGGCCGCAGGCGGGGCGCCGGCAAGCGGGGCGAGGAAGCAGAGGGCGGCGAGAACCCTGAGCGAGCAGGGAAGCGAGGCAGTCAGTATGCTAGCTCCTTCACATTGGTCAGCATCTGCGTGGGTACCATTGGCCGGTGAAGGCCACAACGAATCTGACCTGGAAGGAGAGGCAAAAAAGGCGGGATCGCGGCGGCCGGCGAAGGGTGACGCCGCCGTGTGAGGATCAGTTCACGAGGTAGCGGCTCGGGTTCACCGGCTCGTTGTTCACGCGAACCTCGTAGTGGAGATGCGTGCCCGTGGCGCGCCCCGAGGCGCCGACCGCACCGACCTCCTGGCCGCGGCTGACGCGCTGCCCCTCGCGCACCAAGATCTTCGAGAGGTGCCCGTAGAGCGTCTCGAGGTCGCCGCCGTGATCGACGACCACCAGCCGGCCGTAGCCCGGGTCGCGGCCGGCGTAGATCACTTCGCCGGAGCCGCCTGCAGCCACCGGCTTCCCGTACGGCGCCTGGATGTCGATACCGGGATGCATCTCGGCACCGCCTCCGTAGGGCGACAGGCGCAAGCCGAACGTCGAGGTCACGACGCCTCGCACCGGCCAGAGCGACGGGGCGGCCGCGACGTCCTCTGTCCGCTGCTTCAGGAGCGCGCTCAGGACGCCGAGCGAGTCGGCGGCGGCCGCGAGCTGGCCATCCACCCAGGCGAGATCGCCGAGCGCCCGCGCCGCATCGTCCGACATGAACGGCGCCCCCGCCACCAGTGAGACCGCCTGCATGGCCGGCTCGGCGAGCGGCTCGCGGCTCTCCTCCAGCTGTGCCGTCCGCCGGGCCTCGGTGGCCCGGTCGTGCAGCAGGGCGGCGGTGCGCACCAGGCGGTCCGCGGCGGCGATGAGCTCTGCGTTCTGCCGCCGCTCGCGATCGCCCTGCGTGCGCCCTTCGACGAGCCGCGCCTTTAGCCGGCGCAGCTCGCGCGCCCCACCGCGCCGGCGGGCGACCGTCGACCAGACGAGCTGCGTGCCGAGCAGCACGCCGACACCGGCGAGCACCGCGGCGAGCCGCGCCCCACGCAGAGCGTGTCGGACCTCAGGCATGATCCCCCCTCCTCACGTTTGAGCGGCCTCGCGCCGCGCCTTCCGCGGCCTCGCCTGCTGGAGAAGATGCTCGGCATGCTCGCGCGTCTCGCGCGTGAGGCGTGCCCCGCCGAGCATCCGGGCCAGCTCCGCCACCCGCTCGGTCGCCGTGAGCGGCCGGGCCGTGGACGTGGTCCGTCCCGCGTGGACACGCTTGGTGACCGCGATGTGATGCTCGGCGAACGCCGCGATCAGCGGCAGATGCGTGATGCAGAGCACCTGCCGCGACCGGCCGAGCTGTGCCAGCTTGCGGCCGACGGCCTCGGCCACGGCGCCGCCGATCCCGGCGTCGACCTCGTCGAAGATGAGCGTCGCGCCGCGCTCCTCGGCGGCCGCCAGGGTCTTCAAGGCGAGCATGATCCGCGACAGCTCGCCGCCCGAGGCGATGCGGGCGAGCGACCGCGGCTCCTCGCCAGGGTTGGCCGAGAGGAAGAACTCGATCTCGTCCCAGCCCTCGGGGCCGAGGGCCCGTCCCTCGCCGAAGCGGACGGCGAAGCGGGCGTCGTCGAGGGCGAGCGTGGCCAGCTCGCGGCCGAGGTCGCGCTCGAGCTCGCGCGCGACGCGCCGGCGCTCGACGGAGAGCCGGCCGGCCCACTCGGCCGCCGCGCGGCGCCCGCTCTCGGCCGCGGCCTCGAGCGCGGCGAGCGCTTCGCCGCCGCCCGCCGCGCGCTCGAGCTCGGCCACCACCTCCTCGCGGCGGCGGATCAGGTCCTCGACCGTGCCGCCGTACTTCCGCCGCAGCCGCGCGAGCTCGCCGAGGCGCTGCTCGACGGCCTCGAGACGCGCGGGATCCGGCGCGATGCCGCTGAGGTATCGGCCGAGCGCCGCGCCGGCCTCCTCGAGCTCGGCGAGCGCCGATTCGAGCAGGCGGCGCGTCGGCTCGAGGCTCGCGTCCAGGCGTTCCGCCTCGGCGAAACCGCCGAGCGCTCGCCCGAGGGTCCCGACCGCCGACGCGTCCCCGGAGTAGACACCGGCCTCCGCGGCGGCGACCAGCGCTGCGAGCCGCTCGGCGTGGGCGAGACGGCTCCGCTCCGCGCCGAGCGTCTCCTGCTCGCCGGGAACGAGACGCGCGCCGGCAAGCTCGCTCGCCTGGAAGCGCAGGAGCTCGACCCGCTCCGCTGCCGTCCGCTCCGCCTCGCGCCGCTCGGCGACCGCCTGGGTGGCCGCCTGGAGGCGCGCGTGCCGGCGGCGCATCTCCTCGACCGCTCCCACGAGCCCACCGATCCCGTCGAGCAGCTCCCGGTGGCTCTCGACACGGCGGAGTGCGTGGTGCTCCTCCTGCCCGTAGGCACGGAGCAGATGCGGCGCGAGGTCGCGGAGGAGGCCGAGCGAGCCGAGCGCGTCGTTCACGTAGGCGCGCGTCCGGCCGCCGGCGGCGATCACGCGGCGGATGACGATCTCGTCGTCGGCCGCGATCCCCGCCGCGGCCAGCACGGCGTACGCGGGCGGCGCGGCGCCGGTGAACAGCGCCTCCACGGCCGCTTCCTCGGCGCCGGTCCGCACGAGGTCGGCATCGGGGCGCCCGCCGAGCGCCGCGTCGAGGGCCTGGAGGAGGATCGACTTCCCGGCGCCGGTCTCGCCGGTGATGACGTTCAGCCCGGGCTCGAGGACCAGCTCGAGCTCGTCGATGATCGCCAGGTCACGGAGCTTCAGCGTGCGCAGCATCCCGTGTCCGTCATCGGCCACCCCAACCGAGCTTGGAGCGCAGCACGTCGTAGTAGGTGCGGTCGGGCGAGCGAACGAGCGAGACCGGCGAGCGGCCGCGCCGCACGCTCACCACGTCGCCGCCGGCGAGCCGCCGCGCCTCCTGGCCGTCGATGGTGAGCATGGCGTCGTGCTCGCGGCGCGCGATCGTGATGCAGACCAGGGCACCGGGCCGGAGCGCCACCGGACGGTTGGTGAGCGTGTGGGGCGAGATCGGACAGAGAAGCAGCACCTCGGCCGTGGGCTCGACGATCGGACCGCCGGCCGAGAGCGAGTAGGCGGTGGAGCCGGTCGGCGTGGCGACGATGATGCCGTCCGCCCGGTAGGTCGTGAGGGGGAGGCCGTCGACCGAGACCGAGAACTCGATGATGCGGGCGTGGGCGCCGTTGGTGACGACCACGTCGTTCAGCGCGCGGAAGGCCCCGAGCCGTTCCCCTGCCCGCTCGAGGGTAGCCGCAAGCGTGAGGCGCCGGTCGAGGTCGAAGCGTCCCGCCACGACGCGGGCGAGCATCGGCATCGCCTCGGCCTCGACGACCTCCGTGAGGAACCCGAGCTCGCCCAGGTTCACACCGAGGATCGGTACGCGCGCGCCGGTCCGGCGCGCGATCGAGAGCAGCGTGCCGTCGCCGCCGAGCACGACGACCAGGTCGGCCTCGCGCGCGAGTCGGTCCTTGTCGAGCGCCGGGGCGCCGCGGAGGCCGGCGTCGGCGTCGAGCAGCGCCTTGATGCCGCGGCGCCGGAGCCAGCCGATCATCCGCTGCGCGAGACGCGCCGCCCGCGGACGGTCGCGCTTCACCACCAGACCGACCGTCCGTATGCGCGCCCTCACCCCAACCACCCAGCCCCGCGCGTCGTCCTACCACGGCCACCCGACCGATGCCAGGGATTCAGCGCTGTGATACCTAGGAAAAGATGACGCGGCAGTCAGAGCTGTTCCACACCGCGCCCGCGACGAAGGCGACACCGGCGCATGCGCCGCTCGCCGAGCGCATGCGCCCGCGCGCCATCGACGACTTCGTCGGCCAGCAGCACCTCCTCGGGCCCGGCCACGTGCTGCGCGACATGATCGAGAGCGGCCGCGTCGAGTCGCTGATCCTCTGGGGACCGCCGGGCAGCGGGAAGACGACGCTCGCGTACCTGCTCGCCGCCGCGAGCGGCGCGCCCGCGGTGGCGTTCTCCGCCGTCCTCCAGGGCGTCAAGGAGCTGAGGCAGATCGTCGACGATGCGGCGCTGACGCTCGCCCGCACCGGAGGGTCGACGGTGCTGTTCGTCGACGAGATCCACCGCTTCAACAAGGCGCAGCAGGACGCGTTCCTGCCGCACGTCGAGGCCGGGACCATCACGCTCGTCGGCGCGACCACCGAGAACCCGTCCTTCGAGGTGATCGCGCCGCTCCTCTCGCGCACCCGCGTCCTCACCCTCGAGCCGCTCGGCGACGCCGAGATCGGCGCCGTCATCGACCGCGCCCTGGCCGACCCCGAGCGCGGCCTCGGCCGCCAGAAGCTCGCGCTCGACGCGGAGGCGCGCGCCTTCCTGGTCGCCCACGCGCAGGGCGACGCGCGCGTGGCGCTCAACGCGCTCGAGCTGGCGGCCCGGCTGGCGCGCACCCGCCGGACGCACACCGTCGACGTCCCGCTGCTCGAGGAGGCCGCGCAGCAGCGGGCGCTCCGTTACGACAAGGCGGGCGAGGAGCACTACAACGTCATCTCGGCGTTCATCAAGAGCCTCCGCGGCAGCGACCCCGACGCGGCGGTCTACTGGATGATGCGCATGCTCGAGGCGGGCGAGGACCCGCTCTTCATCGCGCGCCGCATGGTCATCTTCGCCGCCGAGGACGTCGGCAACGCCGAGCCGCAGGCGCTCCAGGTGGCCGTCGCGGCCAAGGACGCCGTGCACTTCGTCGGCCTGCCCGAGGGACGCATCCCGCTCGCGCAGGCGGCGACCTTCCTCGCCACCTGTCCCAAGTCGAACGCCGCCTATCAGGCGATGCTGCGCGCCTCGGAGGACGTGCGGGCGAGGGGCGCCCTGCCCGTCCCGCTCCACCTCCGCAATGCGCCGACGCCGCTCATGAAGGGCCTCGGCTACGGCGCCGACTACCGCTACCCGCACGACCATCCGGATGCCGTCGTCGACCAGGAGTACCTGCCGGAGCGCCTCGCCGGCCGGCGCTACTACGAGCCGACCGACCGCGGCCGCGAGCGGGAGATCGGCGAGCGGCTCCGCGGCTGGCGCGGTCGGCGGGAGCCGAAGCCTCAGTAGCGCACGGCCACCAGGAGGAGGCCGTGCGGCGGCGCCGTCGGACCGGCTTGCGTGCGGTCGCGGCTCTCGAGGATGTCCCGCATTGAAGACGGAGAGCGCTCGCCGCGTCCCACCTCGACCATCGTGCCGACGATGTTTCGGACCATGTGCTTCAAGAACCCCGTCGCCTCGATGCGATAGACCAGGAGCGGCCCGTCGGCGCGGACCGCCGTCTCGAGCACGCGGCGGACCGTCGAGCGCTGCGGCCCGGCGTCGGCACCGCGGAAGGCGGCGAAGTCGTGCTCGCCGGCGAGCGCCGCGACCGCTTCTTCCATGGCGGCCACGTCGAGCGGCAGCGGCACGTGCCACGCGTGCCGGCGCCAGAAGGGCGACGGCGCCGGCGCGTTCCAGATGCGGTACTCGTAGACGCGGCTCCGCGCGTGCCGGCGCGGGTCGAAGGCATCGTCGACGACGGCGATGTCGCGGACCGCGACGTCGTCGGGCGTGAGGGCGTTGAGGCTGCGCCGCAGGCGCTCGAGGTCCGGCGGGACGTGGCGCACGCGCACCGCGGCCACCTGCCCGCAGGCATGTACGCCGGCGTCCGTGCGTCCGGCGCCGCGGACGCGGACCGGCTCGCGGAGCGCCGTCGCCAGCGCCCGTTCGAGCACCTCCTGGACCGTCGCGCCGCCCGGCTGGACCTGCCAGCCCTGGTACGCCGTGCCCTCGTACTCGACGGTGAGCCGGAGCTGCACGTCAGAGGTGGTCGCGGGCGAGGATCTCGGCGATCTGCACCGCGTTGAGCGCCGTGCCCTTGCGCACGTTGTCGAGCGCGATCCAGAGCATCAGGCCCGGCGGCTCGGCGGACGGGTCGTCGCGGACGCGCCCCACGTGCGTCGCATCGGAGCCGGCCACCTCGGCCGGCGTGGGGTAGGAGCCGCCCGGCTCGTCGTGCAGCAGGATGCCGGGCGCCCGTTGCAGGATGGCCGTCGCCCCGGCGGCCCCGAGCGGCGATTCCGTCTCGAGGTTCACGCTGAACGCGGAGCCGAAGAAGATGGGCACGCGGACCGCGGTCACGCTCATGCCGAGCCCGGGGAGGTCGAGGAGCTTCCGCAGCTCCTCGACGACGAGCAGCTCGTGCGTCGTCGAGCCGCCCGGCTCGAGCGCCCCCACCTGCGGCACGCAGTTGAAGGCGATCCGCCGCGCAAAGCGCGGGCGGCGGCGAACGCCGCGTGCGTTGAGGAGGTCGATCGTCTCCTGCGACAGCGCGCCCACCGCGCGCCGCCCGGCGCTCGCCACGCCCTGATAGCTCGAGACCACCACGCGCCGCAGCCCCGCCTCGGCGAGCGCCCCGAGGACGACCCCGAGTGCGGTCGCCGTGCCGCTCGGGCTCGCGACGATGCCGCGTTCGCGCCACTCGCCGAGCTTCCCGACGTTCACCTCCGGCACGACGAGCGGGATCTCCGGATCGAGACGGAAGCGGCTGCTGACGTCGATCACCGCCGCGCCCGCCGCCGCGGCGCGCGGCGCATGCTCGCCCGCGACGCCCGGCCCGGCCGCGAAGAAGGCCAGCTCCACGCCGTCGAAGGCCTGCGGCGTGAGGAGCGCGATCTTCTCCTTGCGCCCGGCGAGCTCGACCTCGGCACCCGCCGTCCGGTGCGTGCCGAGGAGGCGGATCGAGCCGGCCGGGAACTGGCGCTGCCCGAGCAGCTCGAGTATCTCGCGGCCGACCAGCCCGGCGGGGCCGACGACGGCGATCGTGAGCTCCGTGGCCATCCCTGGCAGCGTGGCGCAAGACTCCGACCCCTGTAAAGACCCCCGCATCGCGGAGGCGGGCGGTGGAGGCGGTACGGGCACGCTCAGCCTCCGAGGTGGCGTCCGGCGGCGCTGTAGTGCGCTCCTGCCCGTAGCGGGTCCCGGACGCACCCGGAGGCTCCTCTCGTTGGGTGAGATTCCTGCCACTCGCTTCGTGAGGCAGCTACCATGTCGCCGGGAGCCGCTCGGCGCGCGTGCCGCCTGCGTGAATATTCTCGCCGACGAGCGGGTCCAAAAAACAGAGAGGCCTGATGGCAAGGAACCTCGGTCAGTGCGCAGCCGCTTCGATTGCACTCGCACTGGCCGCGGTGACGTGTTCCGCGCACGCCGACGTCAAGCCCGAGTACAACGGCATGCGTCTGCACGAGCTGTACGTCGAGAATCTGACCCCGGACCACCGACCGCTCGACGCTACATCGCCGTTGCATGCCGAGCTGGCGCGGCACTTCAGGACCTTCGAGGCGTGGCGCCGCGACTTCGCAGCGGTGGCCAGCATGCGAGGGGTCGGCTGGGCGATCCTGTACGAGGACCCCGAGACCGGCCGGCTCAGCAATCACTGGATCACGCTCCACGAGCACGGGCATCCGGCTGGATTCCGTCCGTTGCTGGTGATGGACGTGTGGGAGCACGCCTTCCTGGTCGACTACAAGCCGACCGAGCGTTCGCGCTACATCGAGGCGTTCTTCGCGAACGTCGACTGGCGGACGGTCGAGGGTCGATTCGCGCGCGGCGAGGCCGAGGCGACGCGGGCTCGGCCCGCTTGAACCATGAACACTCGTGCCGAGGAGGACATTTACTTTGCGAAGCGCGACCGCGAGCTCATCCGCCGCCTCCACCAGGGGAGCGAGGAAGAGCAGCGGCGCCGCGTACGTGAACTCTCCCACATGCGCTGCCCCGAGTGTGGGGCGCGTTTGGCACGCGCCGACCACTTCGGTGTCATCATCGAGGAGTGCCCCGTCGGTCACGGGATGTGGCTGACCGAGGTGGAGATGCGCACGCTCGCGCGGCGGGAACGGAATTCCTGGATCGGACGCTACTTCTACCGGCCGAAGCCGGTCGTTTGAATCCACCTCACAGCGGTGCGCCGACGTCGGACGCGCCGGCGCACCGACAGTGTCGAGTATCCTTTGCAGCCTCGGATCGCCCGTGCGCTCAGAGGTTCGGGCACTTCGCCAGACAGGCCGCAAAGGAGGCGCTGCAGCTCACGATCGTCGGGTTCGCGGTGCAGGCAGTCTTGCACGCGTTATACGCGTCCACGGCAGCGGCGTAGCAGGATTGGACGCCGCCACACTGGCTTCCCGCGGCGACCCAGTCGTTCTGGCAAGTCTTGGTGCACTGCGTGTTCCCGCTGGAAGCGGTGGAGCCCGTGCACTTGGCCTTCTTGGCGACGCAGGCAGCTGCGCAGGTGACTCCCTTTCCGGGAGCGAAGCAGCTGGCGAAGTCCGCATCGTAGGCGGCCTGGCAGTCGGCGGCCGTCCCGATCTTCTTGCACGTCTTCTGGGCCGCGGCGGCCTGCTTGATACAGGCCGCGGTGGCGGCACTGAACGTGGGCGCGGCCGGCGGAACAGTCGTGGTGGTGGTCGAAGACCGTACCTGAGTGGTGGTCGTCGTCGTGGTGGCACGAGGCGAGATGGTGGTAGTCGTCGGCCGGATCGTGGTCGTGGTGGTGGTAGTGGACCGCGGCGGCCTTGTCGTTGTCGTCGTGGTCGGCCGAGGCGGCAACGTTGTCGTCGTGGTCGTCGTGGTCGTCGTAGTCGCCGGACGAACGAGGGTCGTGGTCGTGGTGCCGTCTCCCAGATTCGGGCACTTCGCCAAACAAGCTGCAAAAGCGTCGCGGCACTTCAGAGCAGCGGCGTTGCAGGCATCCTTACACGTCTTGTAGTCGTCCTTCGCAGCGGTGAGGCAGGCATGATCCCCGCCACATTGTCCACCTGCGGCAACCCAGTCGTTCTGGCAGCTCTTTGTGCATGGCTTGACCGTTGTCGAAGTTGCAGAAGCCGTGCACTTCGCGTTCTTGGCCACGCAGGCGGCGGCGCACGAGACACCCTTTCCCACGGCGAAGCAGTTCGAAAACGCCGTGTGGTACTCGGCCTGACAAGCCGCGACACTCGCGACCATATTGCACATCTTCTGCTGCGCGGCGGCTTCCTTGATACAGGCGCCGGTCGCAAGACTGTAAGCGGGCGCTGGCGGCGGCAGCGTGGTCGTCGTGGTGACCGCAGATGCCGCTCGCGATCCCCGACTGGCGAGCACCACGACGCCGATTGCAAGCGCGGCTGCATACGTGAACGTTCTCATTCTCGACATCTCTGATCTCCTCCCATGGGAATGCGTGCGTCGCGGTCCGGCGATTTTCGGGGCACACTCCCGGTCGTCGCGTCCAGTGGGGCTCATGGCAGCGACTCATCCGTCGCGTGGCGGTGCCAAAGGGCGGAAGCAATGGCTCCGGTCAGCCGAGAGTGCCCGTACGTGCAAGCCTTCATCCAGCTCATGGACAGCACGAGTACGGCGACACTGAGCCACAGGACGGGTGCGTGGCGTCTGATCCCGCGTCCCCATGACAAGCGTCGCAAGTGGCCGGCACCGTAGTGCGACGGTAGACAATGGAGAGCAGCGTCCTCATTTAGGGACGCGTCGGCAGCCCACGCGCGTGCCTCGATCTTCATGAGCTACACAATAAGCTCGTGCGAGGTTCGCTCCCATTCGTCGAACGGAGGAATTTTTGTACTCCTCTTCGGGGAGAAAGAAGGCGGCTCTCGGCAAAATCCTCAGCGGCGGGAGCAGCGAGCCGCAAGGACTGTGCTTCGTAGGCTCACACGATGGCCGACGACACGGATGACCATATGGACTCGGAGAGATCGCTGCGCTTCTCGAGAGGCCCCTGTCGTAGCGCGCAGCCTAGGACGCAAGCATGCTAGCAGAGGTCCACGGCTGGGGCGACGCATGTGTCACTGTCGGCCCATTCCGAGGCGACCCGCCGTGCGGGGATTCGACCCTCGGCCTGGAACGACTATTGCTCCCGTCCGGCCCGGATGCGCTCCGACGACGGCCAGGACTCCGGCATGACCTGCACGACTTCCGACCTCCAGCCGAAGGTCGCGCGGTGCCGGCTCATTCTCTCCCTGATCGCGATCGTCGCCGTGTACGTCGATCCGACCGAACCCACGGGGGTGCCGTGGTTACACCTGACCGGCGGCAAGTTCGCGATCGACCCCTACGCGCTGGCCGTCCTTTCGCTGCATCTCGCGTACAGCTCGTGCGTGTGCTGGGTGATCGCGCGCCACGCGCTGCCGCCGCGGCGCCTCGCTACGCTCACGGCGTGGATTGACGTCGTTCTCGGCGCCGTCGTCGTCATATTCACCGAAGGCACGAGCAGCCCCTTCTGGGCCTTCTTCGTGTTCGCGGTCGTTGCTGCCGGGGCGGAGGGCGGATTCCGCCGGAGCATGCTGGTCACGACGGTGAGCGTCGGAATCTACATGAGCCTCATCCTCGTCGCCTGGCACGGGGAAACGAACGTCTACATCGTCCGGCCGGTGTACCTCGCCGTCGTGGGATACCTGACCGCCTACCTGGCGCAGGAGCGGCTCCACCTGGAGACGCAGGTCCACCAGCTCGAGACCGCGAAGGAGCGAAACCGAATCGCACGCGCCCTCCACGACGGCTGTGTGCAGACGCTCGGCGGCATCAACCTGACGCTGGAGACCTTTCAGCGGCTCATTTGCTCAGGCCGCGCCGAGGAGGCGCTCTCCGGTCTCGCGCAGCTTCAGACCAGCATCAACCACGAGCACGACGAGCTGCGCGCGTACATCCGCGACCTCGCCGACGTCGAACCCGGCCAGCCCGCTCGTGGGCACAGCGCCGACACGCGATTCGTCGTGAGCGCGGACTTCGCGGGATCTGGCGCCCTCGTGGACCAAGTCCTTCAGCTCGTGCGCGAGGCCGTCACGAACATCAGGCGGCACGCCCGAGCAGGCTCGGCCGTGGTCTCCATCGGCGCGGCCGATTCGCACGTCCTCATCACGGTCGGCGACGACGGAGTCGGCTTCTCGGATCCAGCACAGGTCCCCTGGTCGATCGCCGCGCGCGTTGCGGATGCCGGCGGTACGATCCGCGTCATCCACGACGACATGCCCGGCGCTCACCTGACGGTCGCACTCCCGGAGGCATGATGCCGGCTCCTGCGAAGCCCCTCCGCGTTGCGATCGCGGACGACCACGCTCTCTTTCGCCAGGGGCTCCGGTCGTTGCTCGGCATGACGGACGACGTGTCCGTCGTCGCGGAGACCGATTGCGCCGAGGGGATACAACCGATGGTGGCCGCAACGCCGTGCGACATCCTGCTGCTCGACCTCCAGATGGAGCGCAGCTCGCTCATCGACATCGCGGCCGTGAGTCCACGAACCGACGTCATCATTGTCACCGCGACCGAGGGGACGGAGAACGCGCTCGCTGCCATCCGCGCCGGAGCGAAGGGGATCGTCTTCAAGCGCTTCGCCGTCGAGACGCTGATGGATGCCATTCGCACGGTGTCGAGCGGCCAGGTGTTCATGCCCGCCGCACTCCAGACACGCCTGGTCGGCGAGCTGCGCGAGCCGTCGCACGAGCCGCTCACCCCGCGCGAGCGCGAGATCGTGCGTCACGTGGCCGCGGGCCTGCGCAACTCCGAGATCGCCGCGAAGTTGTTCATCAGCGAGGACACGGTCAAGACGCACCTGGGCAACGTCTTCAAGAAGGTCGGCGTGCGCGACCGCGTCCAACTCACACGCTACGCGCTTCGCTTGGGCATGGTCGGGGTTCACGACCTCGCCTCGTAGATCCCTAACGCCCTCCAGGTAATCTCCCTCGCAAGAGGGATACGAAATCCCTCTGCCCACCGATTGCTGGCGTGCACGCCCGCGCGTAGGGTGGCGTAGGTGATCGCCTTCTCCGTCAAGATCAACGGCCGCGAGGTGCGTCCTTCGGACTTGAGAACCGAGGTCGAGAAGGCGCTCATGGATAACGCGATCAAGGTCATGCAGGAGGCGGGTCGCTTTCGCTGCCCCGCGCACCGTCAGACCGCGCTCAGGATCACGGCGACCGGTCTGTCCCTCACGCAGCTCGGTTTCTCCGTCGACGGCTGCTGCCGGATCCTCAAGGACGTCCTCGAGGAGAGCCTACAGTAGTGATGCGGTCCGGCTCGTCCCGCGCGTAGTCGGAAGGTCAGCTACCGGGCGTCGGTCCGCCTGGAAGCGATCCGGCGGGCAGAGGCCCCCACCCCGCTCGGGGGTGGGGGAGCGTTTCCCGGGCTTCAGGAAGCGGTTATCTGAATCCGCTTCGAACGCTCGCGTGCCTTGGCCGTCTTCGGCAGCCGCACGGTGAGCAGCCCGTCTTGAACTGGGACGCCCTTGACAGGGTACTGGACCGACCTAAATCGGGTTTCTAGCTTCCGAGGTACTGGCAGACCAGGTGTCCCATCGCGCGGCACCCGATCGACGTCCCGCCGCCCGCCAGGTCCGCGGTCCGGTGCCCCGCGGCGATCACCTCGCCGACGGCCCGCTCGATGGCACCGGCCGCCGCCGGGCAGGCGAGCGAGTAGCGGCAGAGCATCGCCGCCGACAGGATCGCGGCGAGGGGGTTGGCCTTGTCCTGGCCGGCGATGTCGGGGGCCGAGCCGTGGATCGGCTCGTAGAGGCCCCGGCACCGGGCGCCCGGGACGGGCGACCCCGCGAGCGAGGCCGAGGGCAGCATGCCCATCGAGCCCGCGAGCATCGCGGCCTCGTCGGTCAGGATGTCGCCGAAGAGGTTCTCGGTGGCGATCACGTCGAAGTCGCGCGGCCGGCGGAGGAGGTGCATGGCCATGGCGTCGACCAGCACGTCCTCGTGCTTCACGTCGGGGTAGTCGCGCGCGACCTCGTGGGCGAGCTCCCGCCACAGCCGCGACGACGCCAGGATGTTGGCCTTGTCGACCGAGGCAAGCCGCCGCCGCCGCTGGCGCGCGAGTGCGAAGGCGGCGTGGAGGAGGCGCGCGATCTCTTCCTCCGTGTAGACGAGCGTGTCCACCGCCTCGCGGCCGGCGGGCGTCGTCCGGCGCTCGCTCGGCTTTCCGAAGTAGATGCCCCCCGTAAGTTCCCGAACGACGACCAGGTCGACGCCGTCGAGGACCTCAGGCCGGAGCGGCGACGCCGGGACGAGCTCCGGCCAGGCGCGGACGGGGCGGAGGTTCGCGTAGAGGCCGAGCCCGTGGCGGAGCCCGAGGAGCGCCTGCTCGGGTCGCACCGCCGCGGCGGGGTCGTCCCACTTGGGACCGCCGACGGCGCCGAGGAGGACAGCGTCGGCCGCGCGGGCCCGCTCGAGCTCGGCGGGCGGCAGCGGTACGCCGCAGGCGTCGATGGCGGCCCCGCCGATCAGCCCGCTCGTGAAGGTCAGCTCGAGACCGTGGCGCGGCGCCACGATCTCGAGGACGGTGACGGCCTCGGCCGTGACTTCGGGGCCGATCCCGTCGCCGGGGAAGAGAGCGATGCCGGCACGGCCCCCGCCGGGGGCAGTCATCGTCGGAGGATACGTCGAATGGCATGCCGGGGCGAGACTGTCGTCCACGACCGTCTCCGCGGCCGCCGACGCTCCCGGGCTGCTTGGCGACGTTGTTGATAGGCCCTGCGGGGAGCGGGACGGGGGAGGTGCTCTCCCCCGTCCCTTGCCCTGTCACTGGGCCGCGCCAATCCCCACAGCCCCGTTCACCGCCGCCGAGGTCACGCCCGAGCCCGCGCACTGCGACGGGTCGGCCTGGAAGCTCACCGCGCCTTGGAGCTGGTCCCCCGCGTAGCGCGTGGTGGTGACGGTCACGGTGGTTGGCTGACCCGGCTGGGGGTTGACCACTGGCAGGGTCACACCGGCCACGACATTGCCGGCCAAGTTCACGGCGCCGGTGACCGCCTGCGTGGTAAAGCTGACGACGGTCACCGTACCGTCGACCCACGACGCGATGGCGATCCCCGAGCCGTTGCTGCTCGCACACGAGCCACTGCCCGTCGCCGCCGGCTCCTGCGCCTGCAGCCCGTTGACGACGATCACCTGTCCGATGGTAGCCGTGCCGTCCGTCGGGGCGTTGGGAACGTTCGACTGGCAGCTGCTGAGCGCGCCGCTGAAGGTGAACGTGAAGGTACCATCCGTGTTGCTGAGTCCCGGGTTGATGTTCGCCGTGCCGCTCAGCTGACAGAACCCCCCGGACTGCGCCGCCGCCGGACGACCGCTGCTCAGCAGAAGTCCGGCGACAGCTACCGCTGCGAAACGTACCTTGCTCACCGTAGTTCCCTCCTTTCACTCTGCCCTCGCGGGGTTCCCCTGTGGCGCGGGACGAGCTCACGGACTCGCTACGGGACCACCGGGCGGGGCCCGGGCCACCGCCTGGCGCGCTCCGGACGCACGGGACATCAGAAGCGCGCAAACTAGGTAGCGGAGTGGCTGTGTGTCAATAACGCCTCACCGCCGACCAATACCAGGGTCGGGGGCACGATTTACCACGCTCAACGGCACGATTCGCTCCCCAGTGCACGTCCGCACCGCCGCTGGTGGGTGCACGTTTGCTACCGCGGCCCGACCGTCGGCAGAGGGCCGCGCGCCGGTGATGACCTCCGCAACGGTGCGTGGTAGCGTCACTGCACTCTGGTCGTTGGGGAGGGGCCACCCATGCTCTCGCGACGGCGCTTCCTCGCTTCGTCGGCGGTCGTCGCGGGAGCCGTCTTGCTCTCCCGCCGAGCGCCCGCACGCGCCCGCGACGACTGGCCCGCGCACGGCTGCGGCCCGGCGCAGACGCGCCACAACGCCGGGGAGTCGAGGCTTCGCCCGGACAACGTCGCGCGGCTCGCCTTGCGTTGGGACTTCGAAGCGGACTCGGGAATCACCGGCACCCCGGCGGTGGTCGGCGAGCGGGCCGTCGTCGGCTCCTGGGACGGTCGGGTCTACGCTCTCGAGTGCAGCTCCGGAAAGCGGCTCTGGACCTTCGAGGCCGGGACACGGAGCTACCCGCCCGACCGGCGGCTAGGTATCTATGCCTCTCCCGCGGTCTCGGGAGAGACGGTATTCGTCGCCTGTGACCGGCTGCTCGCGCTCGATCTCGAAAGCGGGCGGCGGCGGTGGGAGCGAGTCGTGGGAGATCCGGAGAAGAGCTTCGAGTACTTCTGGGCGCCGCCGCTCGTCCACGGCGGCAGGGTCTACGCCGGCGTCTCTTCGGGGAGCGAAACGCAGACACGCGGGCGCGTCGTCTGCCTGGATGCCGCCACGGGAAGGCCGCTGTGGACGTTCTTCACCGTTCCCGCCCGCGTCTCGGGCGGCGCCCTCATCGCCCCGCCGTCGCTCGACCTCCGCTCCGGAGCGCTCTACGTCGTGACCGGGAACCCCTTTCACGTTCTCCCGGGGAACCTCGAGCACAGCTCGAGCGTGATCGCCCTCGACGCCGCGACCGGGGCCTTGCGGTGGACCGACCAGGTTCATCCTCACGACGACCGGAACCTGGACTTGAACTGCCCGCCGATGCTCCTCCGCGGCCGGCGCGGAAGACCGCTCCTCGTGGCCGGCGGCAAAGACGGCATCCGGGCGTGGGATCGCGAAGCGGGACGGCGGCTCTGGCACGTCCAGCTCAGTCCCGCCGTGCCCCCGGGGGGCGGAGAAGCCCTCCCCACGACCGGGCCCGAAGCCGGTCCAACCGCGACCGCGGACGGTTTCGTCTTCTTCGCCTCCAACCACCACGCGGACAAGGGATGCGCCGTGGCCGCGATCGAGGCCGACAGCGGCGAGATCCGCTGGCTCCACTTCCTGCCTGCGTTCCAGTTCGGTCCGCTCTCGGTCGCCGGCGGCGTCGTCTTCCTCGGCTTGATCGACGGCAAGCTTCGCGCCTGGAGGGCAGCCGACGGCGAGCCCCTCTGGGAGTCGGCTGCCGGCCCGCCGATCGCCGGCGGCCCGGCCATCGCGCACGGCATGGTCTTCGTCGGTACCGGGGCCGGGCAGTTCCTTCCGGGGAAGAAGCTCCTCGCCTTCGGTCTCCCCTCCGCGTAGGCTCCGGGGCGTGACGGCTCCGACGCACCGTAAGGGCCTCGCCGCGGGAGTGCTCGCGCTCCTCCGGCCGCCGAACGTCTTCACCGCCGTCGCCGACTCCTTCGCCGGGCTCATCCTCGCGCGCCAGGCGGGCCCGGCGTCGGACGATCCCGGGCTCTGGTGCATCGCGGCTTCAGCCTGTCTCTACCTCGGCGGAATCGCCCTCAACGACTACTTCGATCGGGAAGTGGATGCGGTCGAGCGACCGGAGCGCCCGATTCCCTCGGGGACCGTTCCGCCGATCGTCGCCGCGGGGCTCGGCGCGGCCCTTCTGGCCGCGGGAATCGCGTTTGCGGGCCGCGCGGGCACACCCGCCATCATGGTCGCGGCCGTGCTCGCGCTCGCGATCCTGGTCTACGACGGCGTCTTGAAGGGGACCGCAGCCGGTTTCCTCAACATGGGCGTCTGCCGCGGCCTCAACTTCTGCATGCCCATGTCGCTGGCGCCGCGATCCGTTCCGACGTCTTTTGTCTTCGCCCCGGTGCTTCTCACCGCGTACATCTCTGTCCTCACGTACCTCTCGCGCGAAGAGGTCGGCGGCAACACGCTCGAACGTGCGCGGCGCGGCGTCACCGCGCTGGCCGTCGTCGCGCTGATCATGGCCGTTGCGATCGCCCCGTGGCCTGCGGCGCCGGTCGGATGGGCTTTCCTGGCGGTCCTCGTGGCTCGGGGTGGAATGCTCTTCGCGCCGCTCTGGACCGAGCCGGGAGGGCCGGCGACCGGACACGCGATCGGCGGAGGAATTCTGCTGATTCCGCTGTTTGACGCGACGTTCGTCGCCGCGGCGGCCCACGTCTCATGGGCGTTCGCGGTCGCGTCGCTCATGTTGCCGGCAACGGCGCTCCGGCGCATGTACAGTCCCACCTGAGATGCGTCTCGGCTACAACACCAACGGCTTCACTTCCCACCGCCTGCGCGATGCGCTCGAGGTCATCGCCGGGCTCGGCTTCAAGAGCGTCGCCATCACCCTCGATGCCGGGGCGCTCGATCCGTACGACCGTTCGACGGCCCAGGAGGCGAAGGCGATCGGCGCCTGGCTGGCCGAGCACGACCTCGTGCCCGTCGTCGAGACCGGCGCGCGGTTCCTGCTCGATCCCTGGCGCAAGCACTGGCCCACTCTCCTCTCCCCGAGAACCGAAGACCGCGCGCGAAGAATCGACTTCCTGAAGCGCGCAATAGGCGTCGCCTCGTTGCTCGGCGCGGAAGTCCTCTCGCTCTGGTCGGGAACGGCGGAAGCGGAGGAGCCGGCGGAGCTCCTGGACGAACGCCTCGCAGAGGGTCTCCGGACTCTCGCGCGCGATGCGGCCGAGCACGGCGTCGTCCTGGGCTTCGAGGCCGAGCCCGGCATGCACATCGAGAACCTGGCGGGTTTCCGCCGGATACGCGACCGGGTCGGAGAGCCGGGCCTCCGTCTCACTCTGGATGTCGGTCACGCACACATGACCGAGGAAAGCGCGCCAGAAGCCATCCGGCGCTCCGCGCGCGAGATCGTGAACGTGCACCTCGAGGGCATGCGTCACGACCGCCACGAGCACCTGCTTCCCGGCGAAGGTGACCTGGACCTCGCCGCCGTCGTGTCCGCCCTCCGTGAGATCGATTACCGCGGCCCGGCCAACCTCGAGTTGAGCCGCCACGGCCACATGGCGGTTGACGCCGCCCGCCGCGCCATCGAGTTCTTCCGGCCATTCGGGCTGCCATAGCCATCAGGACCCTAGCGATCGAGGAGATCGAGTGCGAGCGAGAGGACATCGGTCATGGCCATCTTTTCGCGCGAGAAGCGGGCCTCCGAGCAGATCGCCACCGGGCCTTCCTCCGCTCGATCGGGAAGCCGCCCGTGGGTTCCCCGGACGATGGTCGGATCGAGCGAGATCACGTCCATGAGGTAGCGGAGGCCGAGCGCCTTTCGGGCGAGCGCCCAGGCGGCGCGGAGCTTCACCAGCGGGCGAGCGGGATCGAAGAAGAGCTCCGCGGGGTCGTAGCCGGGCTTGCGATGAATGTCGACGGTGCGCGCGAAGTCGGGAGCCCGCGCGTCATCGAGCCAGTAGTAATAGGTGAACCAGGCATCGCGCTCCGCCACCGCGACGAGATCTCCCGCCCGCTCGTGGTCGAGACCGAACTCCGCCTTTCCCGCATCGTCGAGCACTCGTTCCACGCCATTCATCGAGCGGAGGATCTCGGTCACTCGCTCCCGATCCTCGCGACGCTTCACGTAGACGTGCGCGATCTGGTGATCGGCGACGGCGAAGGCGCGCGACTCGCCGAAGTCGAGCAGCTCCCAGCCGAGCGGCGTCTCGAGCGCCGAGAGCAGGCCGGCCTCGCGGAGCACTCGGTTCGGATGCAGGGGACGGCGGGCGTCGGTGATGCCGTACTCCGAAACCACGAGCACCGCTGCGCCTCGCGCCCTCACCTGTGCGATCAGCTCGCCGGCCACCCGATCGATCTTCGTCACCTCGGCACGGGCACGCGGATCGGAGGCGCCATAGCGCTGGAAGTCATAGTCCAGGTGTGGAAGGTAGACGAGCGCGAGCGTCGGCCGGTGCTTCTCGATCACGTGCAGCGCGGCCCGCGCGATCCACGCCGAGGCGTCGATCGCCGCCCCCGGACCCCAGAAGGTGTGGAACGGAAACGCGCCGAGCGCCGACTCGAGCTCGAGGCGAAGGCCGTGCGGGTAGGTGTAGATGCCGAAGAGCTTGCTCCCGTCGGCCGGGTACGTCGGCCTCGGCGTCACCCCGAGATCCGCCGTGGTGTTCATGTTGTACCACCAGAAGAGGTTCGCGCAGCGGAGCGACGGATCGCGCCGACGCGCCTCGTCCCACAACTTCTCTCCCTGGATGAGCGCTCCCGACTGCCGCCAGAGCCACACCTCGTTCAGCTCGCGGAAATACCAGCCGTTGCCGACGATGCCGTGATTGCGCGGAAGCTTCCCCGTCACCATCGTCGCCTGTGCCGAGCAGGTCACCGCGGGGAGCACCGGGGCGAGCTCCGCCGCGAAGCCATCGCCAGCGAGTGCCGAGAGGTTCGGCGTCTCGGCCCCGAGCATCCCCCGCGTGAGACCCACGACGTCGAGGAGGAGAACCGGCTTCACGACTCCCTTCGCGCGCCACACGCGGCCAGCGCGCGCTCGGCGAACTCGATCTCGCGGGCGATCCCTTCGACGAGCGTCTCGTCGTCGCGCGGCCGGATGGACTCCGGGAGCACGTTCCAGGTGTAGGTCTCGACCTCGAAATGAGGCAGCGGTCGCGTGGCGGCCGCTCGCGAGATCAGCTGGAGGAGATCCTTCGACGTGGTGCGGAGCCCCTGCCCTTGGGGCTCCCAGTGCAGCGGGGCGTGAAAGTGCACACGCCAATCGGCAGGCTCGGCGAAGCGCTCGCGAGCGGCCAGCGCGGGGCCGAGGTCGGCCCACCCTTCGACCACGCCGCTTCGGTCCCGGCGCCGCACCTGGTGGAGGAAGCGAATCTCGTCGAAGGGGCGAAGCCGTGGCTCGGCGCGCGAGGAGTCCTCCCCCGGCACCTCGAGTGCACAGGAGAGCTGGACCTTGCCGACGCGAATACCGGCCTCGGAGATCTTGCTCCATGCCGCGGCCGGGTCCTCGAACTCGACCGCTTGATGGCAAGCATCGAAGCAGAGGCCGAGATGACGGTCGACGATCGCCGGATCCACTCCCCGCCGGCGTACGGCCGGGCGGAGGCGATCGTGGAAAAAAGCGATTGCCTGGTCGCTCGTCTCCACGATGCAGTCGGGCTCGGGCTCGAGACAGACCCGGATCCGGCGGCCGTGCCGGTCGGCGAGCCGATGGAGATCCACCGCCAGGTGGGCAAGGGTCGTCGCGCATTCTTCCGCGCTCGATGCCCCGGCGGTCGGCGCATAGGTCAGCGGTAGAGTCGAGATCGTTCCCTCCTCAACGTCCGCCGGGAGAAGCTCGCACAGGATGTGCGCGAGATCGAGCGTGTAGTGATGCCGCCGGACGTCGGCCCAGTCGGGGCGATAGACTTCTTCCTTGACGCGCTCGGCGTGAAAGTCGCCGTAAGGAAAGCCGTTGAGTGTCACGAGCTCGAGCCCGTTCGCCTCGAGCCCTTCGCGAAGCTGCGTGCGCGTGTCCGGCGAGGCGAGCAGCTCGCTCGCGCTCCGGCGGCTCAGCCAGAGGCCGAGGGAGAGCCGCCGCACGCCGAGCCGGCGGCGTACCGGCGCGCAGTAACGGGACAGCGCCCCAAGAACGGACTCGAGGTCGTCGATCGCGTGAACGTTGGTGCAGTACGTGAGGATCGTGCGGCTGCCGTCGGGAAAGCGGATCCGCATGCTCACCAGTGTTGTCCGCCTCGAAGGAGCGTATTCCCCTCCCACGGGCCTCGGTCGATCGCCAGTGGCTGCTCGAGCTCCGCGGGGTCGAGGCGGCCCGTCTGCGAGAAGAAGGCGACCGGGTTCTTCCAGACGAGCGTCTCGATCGCCGCGTCGGGGAGGCCTCGGCCGCGAAGGTGCATCGCCGTCCGCGGGACCTTGAGCGGATCACTCCGTCCCCAGTCGGCGGCGCTGTTGATGATCATGCGCTCGACGCCATAGCGCTCGAAGATCGCGCCGACGCGCTCCTCGGTCATCTTGGTGTCGGGGTAGATCGAGAAGCCGATGTAGTGACCGGTCTCGACGACGAGCGGCACCGTCTCCTCGGTGTTGTGATCGATCAACACGCGCTCGGGTGCTACGTTCATCTCGCGCACGATCGCCACCGTCCGCTCGAGCCCTTTCACCTTGTCGCGGTGGGGAAGGTGGACGAGGAGGGGGAGCTCGTGCCGCATGGCCAGCTCGATCTGCACGCGAAAGAACTTTTCCTCGGTCGCCGTCTGGTCGTCGAAGCCGATCTCGCCGACCGCCACCACGCCGTCCTTCTCGAGGTATCGCGGCAACACCTCGATCACCGCCTGATTCACGCGGCCGTCGTTGGCCTCCTTCGGGTTGAGCGCGACCGTGCAGACGTGGCGGATGCCGTACTGACTCGCCCGGTAGCGCTCGAAGCCGAGGAGCAGATCGAAGTAGTCGACGAAGGTTCCAACCGACGTCCGTGGCTGGCCCTGCCAGAAGGCCGGCTCGCAGACCGCGACGATGCCGGCAAGCGCCATGCGCTCGTAGTCGTCGGTCACCCGCGAGGCCATGTGCACGTGCGGCTCGAATATCTTCATCGTGCCTTCTATCGCCCCGCGCGCGCGAGTGCCACCTCGAGCATGCGACGCTCGTAGGGATCGGCAGCGGTCGCCAGGCGGTTCCGGATCCGCTCGACGGTGCCCGGGATCGGGTGGAGCGCGATCACCGGCCAGAGGTCCGCGCCGACGCTCCGCCCCGCGTGCTCGCGTTCGGTGACGTAGGCGAAGAGCATGCGGGCGAGCTCCGGCGTCGCCCGCTCCTCGACCCGCTCGATGCGCTCGACGCGGAGACCGACGAACGCGCACTTGAGGACCGCCTGATTGAAGAGATCGTCCGGCAGGTGGCGCGAGGTGTAGCCGTTCTCGCAGATGGCGGCGGCGAAGAGATCGGCGGCATTGGCGCGCAGGGAATCTCTCACGGCCGGGAGCGCCGCGTCGCTCTCGGGCAGCAGCGCGAGCCCTCGGAGGAGAGCGATCCGCTCCCGGCCGTCGCTCACGAAGTAGAGATCGTTGGCGCGTGCGGGGGCGCCGGCCGGCTCGCGCCGGGCATCCTCGAGGAGAAGGAGCACCCGCGCGGCCTCATCCACGCGCCATGGGTTCAGGACAGGCCCGCCGGAAAACAGTCGGACGATCTCCGCGGAGGGCGGCTCGAGGAGCATCGCGTGACCGACCTTCCGAGGTGCGCTCGGAAAATGTCGCCCGAGCGCCAACCCGTCTCCCCGTATCTCCCTTCGGGCGGTGGAGAGCCACGCCGAGGCCGGCTGGGAAACGCGGGGCGCGAGTCGAGCGTCCAGCGCGTCGATGCTCGCGGGAAGGTTCAACTCACTCAATCGGCTGATCGAGCCCGAGTGCCACCAGGAAGCGCGATGCACACTCCCCGCCTTGCCTCCCGGGATAGGGCCGAGCAAAGCGGAATTCGTACATCGGAAGCCGTCCGTTGATGGTCACGGGCCGGATCTCTTCCGAGCGCTCGGCGTCCTTCAAGCGCGCCGTGACCGACGGCGCCGATCCGGGCTTCCAGCCAAGCTTCACGTTGACCAGCGAATTGTGGTTCCAGGCTTGCCCCCCATCCGGTTCACACTTGCACCGGAGCTCTTCCACGATGTCGAAGTCGAGCGCGCTGAATTCTCCCGCCTTCTCGAATCCGAGGCCGCGGGCGCTGCGGGTGATCACTCCCCAGCCGGCGCCGAAGAGCTTTTCGGGATCGTTCTCGATCGTCGCCGACGACTGGCCGGCTTCGGTGTAGCGGAGGCGGAAGCTTGCCGGCGGCGCGGATCCTTCGAGATCTGTGTCGCACGGCGGGGGTGCCGGCTCCGCCCAGGAGATCATCTTCACCAGCGTGACGCGCTCGGGAGGCTTCGCGGCCGCCTTCGGCGGCCCTCCGGGGCCATGGTGATGATGGCGGGGCGCCGCTGCGTGCGGCCGCCAGAGACTGCAAGAGAGCAGCAAACAGATCGGTGCGAGCCAGCGGGCTTTCACGGAACACCCGCGATTCACATGCTCGCGCGCTTGCCGCCGGCCAGGGCTGCGATTCGACAGCGCCGGAGATAACTGTCCAGCATCGCATACTGCCGGCCGAGTTCTTGCTCCTGCGTGCCGACGGGCGCCTTGAAGAAACAGGCCGCCTGGGTCATGGGCCCGCTCTCGCCGCGCCGGAGCGCCAGATCCGCGAGCCGGACGAGGTCGATCACCAGAGGCGCGGCGAGCACCGAATCGCATCCTTGCCACGTGAACTGCATCGTCATGCGCACGCCGAGAAATCCCTGGAAGTGGATCAGGTCCCACGCCGTCTTCCAGTCGCCGAGCGAGGGGACGTAGGTGATCTCGACGCTCGTCTCGGGCGAATAGCCGAGCACGCCCCGGACGACGCCGTCCTTGGTCTCCACCTTGGCGGCCTTGACCTCGGGCGCGTTCAGGGCGGCGCCGTCGGAATTGCCGAGCACATTGTCGCCGTGCCAGGCGAGCACCTGGAGGTCGCGCTCACGAAAAAGCGATGCCAGCGCCGACTTGACCAGCGTCTCGCCGGTCTTGCCGTCGGTTCCGGCGAAGGGCACGCCCTCACGCTCGGCCAGCTCGCGAATGGCCGGAGCGAGCGCGGCGGGCGACGCCGCAAAGTTGATGAACGCTGCACCTTCGCGCATGGCAGCATAGGCGTACAGCGTGCTCGGGCGGAATACCGCCGACCCACCGCTCCTCAGACTCTCCTCGAGCCCCGCGAGCGTCAGGTGGTCTTCAGGAGTCGTGAAGACCGGCTCGGTGGTGGCGAGATTCACCACCACGACCCGCTCCAGGGAGTGCCGCCGCCGAAAGGCTCGGAGATCACCGCCGAGCCTCTGGACGACCTCCGCCGGCGTTTCGGCGTCCTCCACCGTCACGCACGGGGGCGGCGACCCTCGAGTTTCACCGTTGACGATGTTCCGGTCGATTTCCTGGAGATCGAGCGCGAGACGATCGAGCAGACGGGGGTCGAAGATTCGCGCCGACTCGGCGAGTTCGGTCGCCGCATCCAGCAGCGACCCGGCGCGGACCTCCCACCCGCCGAACACGAGCGCGGACGCTGCGGGCATTGACAGACCCTCGCCCCGCGGCCCCTCGGTCGTGACTCCCCGCAGCGGCAAGAGACGGCGCGCGGCGGCGCGCGCGCCCACCATCGTCGTGGTCGCCACCGCGCCGCGGGCGCCGATGATCCACACGCCCGTCCGAGGTCCTTCCTCGTTCACGGTCGACCTCCCGGAATGGTTGAAGCGCACCCGCGGCTGCGATACGAAGCGCGAGCCTTCGGACCATGAAACGCGCTCTCGTCGGTGTGCTCGCCCTGGCCGCAGCCTGTGGTCCCGCTGCGCGGCACGGACCGGAAGGCCGGCCAGTCCGCGAGAAGATGCCCGGGCAGACCGACCCGGCGATTCGTGCGAAGCATCTCGCGGAGCGGTTCCCGGGGGTCGAGCGGATCGACTTCGTGCAGGTGCTTGCCTGGGTCGAGCCCCGCCACGGCCCGTGCTGGAGCGAGCTTTCTCCCGTCCACCGCACCCCGGTCGAGATGCGCTACTCGCTCCGCGGCTGGAATCCGATCGCCGGGACCGAGCACGCCGAGGGCCTCGAGGAGCTCGTCGCCCGGGGTTGGACGCGCATCTACCGCGCCCCGCAGGGCGAAGGGGTCGAGCGCCGCGCGTCCTTCACCGCGCTCGACCTGAGCTACGGCCCGGAGCTGCGCTGCCGCTGCGCCGGTGTGGGAGACGCCGTCGAAGAGTCGAAGAGCGACGTGAGCCTCCGCTTCCGCTGGGAGCGCGGCAAGATGTTCGAGGCGAGCGCGACGGGCGGAGCGCGGCACACGGGTCTCAGCCCGGCGATCACGGCCGGGCACCTCGTCACCTACGACTTCGCCACCGAGGGCGCCTTCCCCGGGGGCAAGGCGGGCAGCTGCGGCGCTCACGTCGCGCTCACGCTGCTCATCGAGCCGCCGATCCTCTGAGCTTCACTCGACGACCATCCAATCGTAGGGGGCCTTCAGCTTGATGGGGCTTCCGGGCGCGCCGGGCGCGAAAGGCTCGGGATACGGGCCGTGGAACAGGTCGCTCCCGCGCGGCGCCGGGCAGGACGGCGCTCCCGGACAGGTTGCGGGAGCGGTCGGGTCGACCCCCACGACCGCGATTCCCTTCTGCACCGGCACGTAGATCCTCCCGTCGACGATCGCCGGGCCGCCCCCGCCCGGCGTCGCGGCGGCGGGAAGCCCGACGGTGGCGAGCAGCTCGGGCTTGCGGCTGGTCGTCGCCGGCGTCACCGGCACGTCGATGCCCGAGTCCATCCGCACCACGTCGAGCCGAGTCCCCGTCGGCATGAAGAGCATGCCGCTCGCCGCGGCCCCTTCGCCGAAGCTCGCGCCGAGCGTGCTCGACGCCCACTTGAAGTCGCCGGTACAGGCGTCGACGGCGAACGCGTTCACGTCATCGCCCGGAAGCGGGCCGAGCGGGAGCGCGGCCGAGGCCGCCAGGATGCGTCCCGAGATCACCCCACCCGCCGCATCGAAGCCGCCGCCCAGGCTGCCGTAGGCGAAGCAGGGCCGCCAGAGCAGGCGCTGTTGCCCGACGCGCAGGGGATCGAAGTCGAGGTCGCCGACCTGCGGTACGTCGGGCTGCTGTGGGAAGCCGTAGATGCAGCTGTCCTTGTCGATGGTGACGACCAGGTGGCAGCCGCCGGTTCCGTCGACGTCGACGATCGTCGGCGAGTTGCCGATGTCGAGGTCCGCGACGTCGACCAGACGGCGCTGGTGCCACCACTGCCGGGCGCCGGTGATCGGATCGAGAGCGACCAGCGACTCCGCCAGCTCGGCCATCTGCGGCTTCTGCACGCAGTCTCCGGTCGTCATGAAGAGCTGGGTCCGGTCCCGGCTCATGGCGGGCGCCGTCCAGATGACGCCGCCGAGGCCGTCGCCGTTGACGACCGGATCGAAGGTCCAGAGCTTCTCTCCGGTGAAGGCGTCGAGCGCGTAGAACTCGCCGTTCGAGCAGTCGAGACCGGTCGACGGCACGTAGAGCACGTCCCGCGGACCGCCCGGGAAAGGCATGTCCGCTGCGAAGAGCGGCGAGCCGTTCAGCGTGTTGCGGTCGCCGCCGAGATCCACGGGCGGCTCGGGCGACCCGAGCGACATCGGCCAGGGCCCGTCGCAGAAATAGGCCTGGCAGGCGCTCGGCGTGTCTCTCGTGCAGCCCGGCGGATCCGCCGGGCAGTCCCCGTTGACGTTGCACTCGCACGTGTCTTCGCAGAGCGCGCCGCTCGGGGTGACGCTCCGGTCGGCGACGATCTTGTCCACGTTCAGGCACCAGAGCGTCTTGTCGACCCGATTCGCGCCGAAGTAGAGGCGCTGCTCGTCCTGGCCGGTGCTCGGGTTCGTCACCAGCGCCAGGTTGGGCGTCGACTGCACGCCGGTGTAGGTGCCGAGCGCGCTCCCGACGGGTCCGGCCGTGTGCGTGGCAATCCGGAGGAGGAGGCGAGGCGCCGTCGGCGGCTGCGCGTCGAGACCGCTCACGTCGTAGACGTAGAACCAGCCGACCATGTCGCCGAAGAAGACCAGCCGGTCGCCGACCACCGGCGTGTGGTTCACCACGGTCACGCCGAAGGTCGGCGGCCCGTCCGCGGAGAGCGTCGCCAGCAACGTGAGGTCGGGCGCATTCGCCGGCGTGAGCTTCGGGTCGTCGCCGACGTTGGCGGTGTTCTGCGCGTCGAAGAAGCGGCGCGGCCAGCTGTCCACCGCGGGCGCCAGCGTCGTCGTCGTGACCGTGCTGATGGTGGTGGTGGTCGTCGGCGGCGGAGTGGTCGTGGTGGTCACGCCGGCTTGCCCCTCTGCTACCACGAAGCCTGGATCGGCAACCGACCAGATGTCGCCCTGATCCGCATTGGTCTGGACACCGATCCCATTGACGACGTTGCCCGCGAGATAGAACGTCACCGGCCCCGCGCCGGGATTCGGCGCGACCCAGTCGATGTCCCAGGAGCTGCCGAGCCCCGTGGGACCGACGAATCCGACCGACTTGGGCGCCGAATGCGTCGCCTGTCCGTCGAGCCCGCTCACCCACGCGCTCGAGTCGAGGGCGTGAAGCGTGCCGGCGGTGGCCTCGAGGTCGAATCCCGCGAAGCGCGGCGCGGGAAGCGCGATCCCGCGCACCCAGGCCTGCAGGTGATAGGTGGTACTCGGGACGTAGGCATCCGGCAGCCCCACCACCGAAACCTCGGTCGTCTTGTTCGAGGTCGTTCCGGCCATGCCGTGGCACGTGCAGCCCTGGGCCGGCCGGGCGACGCCGGTGATACCGGTCGAGTACGCCGAGACGAGCGGCGCTAGGAGAAGGCCCGCGGCAACGAAGCCGAGGAACAACGAAGTCGTCAGTCTCATGACTGGCTCCTCAACCCGCTCTCACCAGGAGAGCCCCACCAGGCTGCACCGCCCGTCGTCCACGCCGTCACCGTAGACGAGGTTGGCGGGCCGGCAGTGCTGAGTCCCGGGGACGGCAGCGCAATCGTTGGTGCTGTTCGGGGACTCGCTCGAGCTGGCGCAGAACGTCGCCGGGCCGCCGCCCGCGAGCCCAGACAGACCGGGAGGAACGTTGGCGGTCTCCTCGCACCCCCACTTGAGCGGCGAGCTCAGATCGACGGGCCCCGTCACGTCGTTCAGCATCCAGTTGGTGCCATTGGAGCCGACCGACGCCGCGCCATTCGGTACCCATCCGTTGGCGTGGATGCAGCTGTAGCCGATCGGGCCGCCTGCGACGTCGGTGTAGCCTTGAGCGACGGTCGACCCCTGGACGAGCATCTGTCCGTTCGCATCGAGAAGCGCGGTCCCCAGCGCTCTCCGGTCGGACCAGATGCCGACTCTCGCGCTGCCTGCGACCGCCGCCGGCTGCCACGCGCCGCGCGTCTCGCCGTAGCTCTGCGGGGACACGAAGAGCGCCTGGCTTGCCCCGTCGTCGCGCAGCGGCTGCGCCTGGTTGGCCACCGACGACGCCACATGCACGTTCACGTAGACCGATCCCGTAGTGGTGTTCGTGTAGGGCGCCGGGCCCACCCAGTAGTCGTTTCGGATCCACTGCTCGATCGCGAGCTGTTGGTTCGGCACGATCGGCACGCCGGCAGCGACGTCGTCGAGCGTCAGGGAAAGGCTCGGGCCGCGCGCAACGGCGATCGGCGCCGATTCTCCCGCGCGCGACACCGCCACGTATTCCGTCCCGGCCGACGCCGTGATGTCGATCCCGGTGATGAAGCACTGCTGCTGGGTGTTGTCGCAGGTGGGCGCGGCTCCCACCGGGAGCGTCGTCATCTGCTTCCCGCCGCGCGCCGGGCGATCGACGGTGAAGGGCGTGCCCACGAGCTGGATGCCGTCGGAAGGCGGCACCGGAGGGCTCAGCGCGGGCTGGCTCAGGTCGCAGACCACCAGCGCAGGGTCGGGCGAGGGATCTCCATCCACGGCCCCGCACGCGGGCGCGCCCGCCAGGATCCATGCTTTGATCTTCTCGACCCCGCCCGGGCACTGGTAAACGTAGCCGGTGCTCAGGTTCGGCATCGGGTTGCCTTCGCCGAACTTGAGATCGCCCATCACCTTGTCGACCACGTAGCTGTTCCAGGCCCGCGTGGGATCGACGCGCAGCTTGCCGACGCCGGACGCTGCCGTGTTGACGGGAGGCCGGTTGACGAGCGCGGCGTACCAGCCGTCGTCCGTGTTGATGCTGACGGGCATGCCGCCGTTGCCGCTGCCTCCATGACAGCCCGTGAAGCAGGACAGCTCGAGAATGTTGGAGGAGATACCTTCCCAGGCCGACGCCGAGGAGCAGCCGTGCGCACGCGCCTCGGAGTGGAAACCGAGGAGCGCCAGCGAGACAGCCGCCGCGGCGACCTCACGTGCGGAGCGCTTCATGGCGCACCCTCGGCTCATAGACCCGGCCCGCAGCCCGAGCAGTAGCCGATGTCGCTCGGTGACTTGGGCAACCGTCCGGGAGTCCCGTACTTGCTGATGTTGTTCGGGTCTGACTCGAAGTCCTGGATAGCCTGCTGGTTGAGCGAGCCATCCTGGTTCAGGATCTCGTCGAGCGGCCAGTACATCACGACGCCAATGCACATCTCGTCCTCGGCCACGTTGGCGAAGACGATGTTCGCCGGGACGCAGTTGCCCGTTCCCGTCGTGCAGATGTCGGGGTTCGGATACCCGCCGTCGACGGGATGGCAGTTCGGGTCCTGTCCCGGAGTGCAGCCCGATGGATCCGTTGCGGGGTTCGGCGGGCAAACCTGCGCGGGCGACCCCACAGAACCCGGAGGTACGCCCGGTACCTCCTCACAGCCGTAGCGGACGCGGTAGATGAGCTGCTTGATCCCGAGATCGTCCTTCTGCTCGCCGAAGAGCACCTCGTCCCCGACGGTGCCGTCGCGGATCGCCGTCCGGAGCGGCTCCGGCGCCTGCTCGGTCTGGATGACGCCGTTGTTGTGGATGCAGTGGGTCGCCAGGGCGTCGCCCTTGCGCAGGATCAACGGACCATCCGGCTGCTTGTAGTAGCGGCAGACCGGCGGATCGTCCCAGTGCCAGTCGGTGTAGATGTGCTCCGGCGGGAGGCCATTCTGGCTCACGCCGCACTCCTCGGGCCTGACTCCGGCGCCCGCCTCCTCCGCGCTCAGCCCGCCGGTGCGGATGGGGTTGGCTGGCAGGACGTCGATCGTCCCCTTCACCGTGCGCTTGTGGCTGTGGATGGCGAGGATGCCGATCGCGAGATCATAGGGCGCGTACCAGACGCCGCCCGTGTTCCCGATCGTGTACGGCGGGAAGAACGTGGTGGCGACGTTGACCACGACGTCGAAGCCGACGCTGAGCGGCTTGTAGTTGCCGTCGGCGACCGGCGCGGTGAAGAGCTGGATGATCATCTCGCCGACGGTCCCGCCGATCGGCGTCGTGCCTGGCGCGGGCCAGCCGTCTTCCGCGTGCTGGGCGATCAGCCCGCCCTGCTGCTTGCGGAAGTTCCGGAAGGTCGTGTTTCCCTGGTAGCCGATCGGCAGCTCCGAGACGACGTGGTGGTCGCAGGCCCAGAGCTGGTCCTCGAGGTTGTACACGGCGCGGCCGGTGGGAAGGTCGACGAAGAGGCGGCCCGGGTACTGCGTCGCGTTGCGGAACTGCTGGTTGTAGCCGCTGTACACCGAGCAGTGGAAGCCCGGGTCGCTGGCGGGACAGGTCTCCGCGCCCGACTGATAGCTGCCGGCCGGCGGCGGGTTCCCGTTCGTCCCGCATTCGCTCGTGCTCGAGGCGGTGGCGGAGTCGTCGGGGTTGTTGCAGGGGTTCGGTCCCTGGAGCTGCCCCGTCCCCTGGAACCCCACTCCCGGGTTCCAGCAGGTGCCGTGGTGGCTGCCGAAGTGGTTGTAGAACTCGGAGGCGACGTTCCACTCGCGGCGGTTGTCGGGCGCGACGTTGTCGTCATTGAGCTGATTGGTGTTCTCGAACCGGACGATCACCTCGGCGAGACGATCGTAGATCTTGGGGTCCGTCCCGACCTGCCACGGCCCGTAGTGGACGCGGACGCCCCGCCGGCACTCGACGGTGTAGAGATTCGTCCCGTCCGTATCCTGACCCGCCGGCGCCCACCATGGGATCTGATGATCGTTGCCCCCGGTGATCGCGTTGGGCACGTCCGGACAGAGTTGTGTGAGGCCCAGTCCGGGCTCGTCGAACCCGTCCACGCCGTCGGTGTAGAGCGGCGGCGGCCGGTCGACAGGTCCATGGAGAAATCCGGTGATGGGATCGTACGCCGCCCGCACGGGCACGTGGAGCTGCACCGTCGCCGGCAAGTCCCAGTACAGCGGCTGGCAGTCGGTGGTGTAGTTCTCCAGGGACTCGATGTTTCCCGGATTGGGGAGCGGATTTTTCTGCAGCGCCGTCCCACAGCGGCTACTCGGCTTGAGCTCGGGGTTGGTGTGGTAGTCCGCCGTGGCCGTGGTGACTCCGATCAGCAGGGTCGCCGCCGCTCCCAGCGTCATCGGCCTGGTGCGCGTCATCGTCGTTCCCTCCCACCTCTGCGCTACGAGATTCTCTTGAGGAAACCCCTCTCGTTCTGCGCGAGCATCGCACCCCGGTGCCACGGATCCTTCCGCAGCGCCGCGAAGAGCTCCCGTCGCGTGCGTGGCCCACGGACCTCGTTCCGCGCGATGGGGTTCAGCGCGTACTGGTCACGTATCTTCTGGACGTCGTCGCACTTGATTGCCGCAAGAGTCAGGTCCGGATCGATCCGGTACGGCTCGGCGGCGCTCCGCCCGAGGATGCCGTTGCGGATCGTCCTCCGCGGGTCGGTTGCGAGCTGGGTCGGATCGTCGACGTCGCCGTCGAGGCCCCACGGCAGGTTGTACGTGGCCCTGGCCTCGTCCGACATCTGGAAGGCCCGCAGAGCCTCGATCAGCCCCTGCGGCGATCCACCCCAGAGGGCGTCGGTGCCCCACACCACTCGCTTCGGCCCGACGTAGTAGATCAGCTTGCCCAGGAGCCAGCTCCCGCGCGTGGGATTGCCAACGACCGAACCCCACACCGAGCCGAGCTCGGCGTAGACGTTGGGAACGTTGGCGTGCGCCGCGTCGGACGGCGCCTCGCCCGCCGCAAGCGGCGTCCCGGGGCTGCCGCCGGGAGCGAAGTGTCGGGCCGACCAGCCGTTCTCGCGCAGCGCGGTGATGAAGTTGTCGACGCCGCGGCTCGTGGACGGCGCCGCGGTCTCGCCGGGGTAGGGCCCGTTGGCGCTCGTCCCCTGGTTCAGGGGTCCGCCGAGGCCGACGCCGTCGCCGTCGTAGCCCGAGTGGTAGATGATGAAGATCACGCCGGTGTTGCTCCCGAGATCCCAGAACATCGGCGCCACCACACCGACGTCGCGGGTGGCCGCCTTCTCCTGATCGAAGCTGGGCAACGCGAAGCCCTTGTGGGCGCAGAGGAGCGGCGGCATTCCGTACGTGTCCGAGAGATCCTTCACGTGCTGGATGAACTTGAGACCGAATGAGTCATCGAGCCACCAGCCGCTCGTGTTCGGAGCGTCACCCCAGGGCGTGTAGATCTTCCAGGCGCGGAGGTAGCCGTCGTTCTGGCCGTACTGGGCGGCGGCGGCGGTCATCAGATCCATCTCCTCCTGGAAGAAGACCGGATCCTGGCCGGCGGCGGTGAGCACCTGTTCGCTGTTGTCTCCAGCCGAACCCCGATTCGGCATCACGAACTTGTGGCAGTACGTGCGGCGCGTGCCGCCGGCGAGCGTGCGCACGATCTCGGCGGTGTTGATCGATTCGGAAAGCGGCAGCGGCTGGCCGTCCGGCTTCCAGGGAACGGCGGACAGGATGGTCACGTTGGTCGCGCTGTCGAGCATGAGCTCCTTCAGGTAATGGAAGCGGCTGAGACACTCGTTGCGGTCGAGCTCTCCGCAGCTCGCCTGGCTCCACGCGACGTAGAAGAACGCCGCTTCGCCGGTGTTCTCCGTGTACCACTCGGCGCTCGGCATCACGTGGTGGGTCTGGAGGTCCATGATGAATTCGCCGGCCAGGTTGTTGAGCTGGGAGCCGGGATACGCGAGATCGAAGTAGGTGGGCTCCCCGCGCGTTCCGATCGGGGCGTTCAGCCCGCAGCTGTCCTGGGCCCAGGCGTAGTACCCTCCCCTCGTCCCCATCACCTTGTTGATCGCCGCCAGGCAGATCGCATAAGCCGCGCCCGTCTGAAGAAACCTCCGCCGCGACATCCCCACCTTGCGGGCGGTCGCGTCACATTCCTCCCGGGCGACCTTCATGATCGCCTTCTGCTCCGGCGTCGGCTCGAGTGGGATGAACTCCTCATTCGAGACCGGGAGCACGTCGATCGGCAAGCGATCGGTCAGCGACTCCTCCATCAGAGCCTTCAACCGCTTCGGCATTGTGTCCTCCCCTCCGGCCGGCCCGCCCGACGACGAACGCCTCAGCCACCGCCCAGAGTTCGTCTCGGTCCCGCCGGCAGTTTCGTTGACGACGTCCCCGCGAGATGGAACGTGACCGGGCCGACACTCAAGTGGGAGTGACCTGCGAGCTCATGATCGTGGTGTCGTCGCACGTCGCACGCGGAGGGTGATTGTAGAGATCGCAGCTGGTTACCCGACGAGCCGCTGGCGTTGCGTTTCGTAGAGCTCCTGGGCGGAGGTGTCGCCCGTGTCCATGAACGACAGCAGGACGGCCGTCGGCTGGAAGTTGACCCTCGGCTGATCGGCGGGCTTCCCGGCGAAGATCCGGTTGCAGGCCCGATCGTAGGCGCCCCCCCCGCGGCTCTTCCCCCGGAGGGGTCGACAAGTGGAGCAGCTTCGCACCGGGGCAGGAGGCGTTGTCGTTGGCGACAACCGTCAGACATGACCCCTCCTTCCCGTTTGCGGTGCGCGGTCCTGCCACTCCGCTCCTCGCTGGAAGAAGCTGACTGTGATCGGAACTTGATTGGGTGCGAGGCTGTCCATACTGCGGCGACCCGCAACCGCAATACCGTCACCCCTATGGTGAAATTCACCTCCAACTAGTGTTGTGGCCCCCTCCAGGCTTCGTGATTTGCCCACCCTGGCCGGGGACCTCGGCGTTCTCGCCGGCTTCTCTTGACGCCACCGGGTCGCAGGACGGGCCCTCTCCGCCGCGAGGGGTGCGACAACTCTCGCCGCGTGCCGTCCACACGGGCCTTCGACGCCGCTCGCGACGATGTGAGGGCGGCCCGCCGAGCCGTTACCGGTGCACATCCGCAGTGCGCCCGCGCGCCTGATGAAGGATCTCGGTTACGGGCGCGGGTAGCACTGATACTTCAGCCCAAGGCCCAGATTCTCGAAGCCACTCCTGAGGGACGCGTGATCCACGCTCAGCAGTTCGAGACCACCGCTCACGGAGACTTCGAGGTTCGACGTGATGCGCTTCTTCAGCTCGGCCCCGATCTCCGTGATCGTCGACCGCCGTTCGCCGCCCCCGGCCGGTTTCCGAATGTGGAGCAGCGAGGGCATTGACAGCTCGTCCTCCACGAACGGCTCCGCGATCACCAGTTGATCCGAGAACAGTCGCTGACCGATGACCTCCTGGCCAAATGCCCTGGGTAATCCGACGCCTGAAACGATGAGATACATGAGCAGGTGAAGAATGGCGCGCGCACCTGGGCACAGAGGGCCGGCCGGCGACATCAGGCACGGCGCGCTGGTACGGGTGAGCAGCCTCGCGGAGCGCGGAGCACGGCGGCCGTTATACTACGGCCCTCGGCAGCCGCCTGCTGGAACCACGTCGGCTGGGGGCTACGTTCGCGCGGTCAGTCGTCAGGACCCGCCGCCGGACCGGCGTCCACGAACTTCTCCGCGGCGGCCGGCGCGGCGATCATCCCCGTCTGCCGCGCGTAGGCGAAGAGCCCGCCCGCGGCGATCACCGGTCCCGCGTCGCCGAGGGGTCTCAGCGCGTGCACGGCCCCCGTCGCCACGTTCGTCAGCGTGTTGGCCTCGAGGTCGAGGATCGCCTCCTCGTTCGTGCGAAAGGCGTCCACGAGGCGCGCGGGGGTCTCGCAGGGATAGAGTTCGCCGGTGGCGACGCAGTTCCGGAAGAAGATGCGGGCGAACGACTCGGCCACCACCGCCTTCGTCCCCGCCGCCCCGAGCGCGATGGGCGCGTGCTCCCGCGACGACCCGCAGCCGAAATTCTTCCCCGCCACGATGATCGTGTACGGCGTCGTCATCCCTTCGGGCGGCACGAACGGCGGCTGGTCCGGCGTCCGCGCCAGCCCGGCGAGCGCATAGCTCCCGAGCTTGCAGTACTCCTCGGGGATGGTGGGCACGAGGTTCAGGTATTCGGCCGGGATGATCTGGTCGGTGTCGATGTTGTCGCCCAGCACGTAGACGCGGCCCCGGATCGTCATTGCAGGAGCTCCCGCGGGTCGGTGATGTGGCCCGTCACGGCGGAGGCCGCAACGGTGTAGGGCGAGGCGAGGTAGACCTGTCCCTCCTTGGCGCCCATGCGGCCGGGGAAGTTGCGGTTGGTGGTGGAGATGCAGACCTCGGGGCCGTTGATGCGCCCGAAGGTGTCGCGCGGGCCGCCGAGGCAGGCGGCGCACGAGGCGTCGATCGAGATCTGACAACCGGCGTCGCGGAAGATGTCGAGCAACGGGCGGCCGTCGACGGTGTGCGTACGGAGGCCGGTCGAGACCTCGGTGGTCGACGGCACGAGGAAGGTGTCCACCGCCACCCGGCGCCCCTTGAGCACCCGGGCCGCATTGATGAAGTCGGTGATCTTGCCGCCGGTGCACGAGCCGATGTAGGCGCGCGTCAGCCGCACGTCCTTGAGCTCGCGCGCGAGCGCGCGGTTGTCGGGCGAGTGCGGCTTGGCGACCACGGGCTCGAGCCGCCCGGCGTCGTAACGGCGCTCGAAGCAGAAGGTGGCGCCCGGGTCGTTCGTCACCTCGGTGAACGGCCTCTTCGTGCGCGCGCCGACGTAGGCGCGCGTCGTCTGGTCGGCCGCGATGATGCCGTTCTTGCCGCCCGCCTCGATCACCATGTTGGCGAGCGTCATCCGCTCCTCCATCGACAGGCGCATGACGGCGTCTCCCGCGAATTCCATCGCCCGATACGTTGCCCCGTCGACACCGACGTCGCCGATGATCTGGAGGATCAGGTCCTTGGCGAGGATGTACGGCGGCACCTCGCCCTCGAAGACGAAGTGCATCGTCGGCGGCACCTTGAGCAGGAGCTTGCCGGTCCCCATGACGAAGGCGGCGTCGGTGTTGCCGATGCCGGTGGCGAACTCGTTGAAGGCGCCGGCCGTGCAGGTGTGGGAGTCGGTCCCGAAGAGCACCTCGCCGGGGCGGGTGTGGCCCTCCTCGGCGAGCGCGATGTGGCAGACGCCCTTGTAGCGCGGCGTGCCGACGTCGTAGAGGTGCGGGAGGCCCTGCTCGCCGGCGAACTCGCGCAGGATGTCCACGTTGCGGTGGGCCTTGTCGTCCTTGGTGAAGATATAGTGGTCCGGGATGAGGACCACGCGGTCGCGGTCCCAGACGCGTGCCGCTTTGCCGAACTCGCGCCGGAAGATGCCGATCGTGCCTGGCCCGCAGACGTCGTGGGTCATGAGGACGTCGGCCGCCACCCAGACGTTGTCGCCGGGCTCGACCGTCCGCTTCCCGGCCGCGCGCGCCAGGATCTTCTCGGTCATGGTCATACTCATGGCCCGACCTCCGCCGTCTGGATCTGCTGGCGGTGGAGGCGCCGGTAAGCGAGCCGGTTGAGCGCGTTCAGGTAGGCGAGCGCGCTCGCCTGGATGATGTCGGTGTGGCTCCCCTGTCCGAGCACGGTGATGCCGGCCTCCGAGACCAGGCACGACACCTCGCCCTGCGCGTCGGTGCCGCCGGTGATCGCCTTGACGGCATAGCGCTCGAGCTGCGGGTGCTGCCCGGTGAGGTCGCCGATCACCTTGTAGCAGGCGTCGACCATGCCGTCGCCGGTGCCCGATCCCATCACCTCCTCGCCGTCGATCTTGAGCTTCACGGTGGCATGCGGCACGGCCATGCTCGAGGAGGTGACGTTCAGGTAGGTGAGGACGTAACGCTCGCTCGCGCCGCCGCGCACCGACTGCTGCGCCACGAGCGCGATCAGGTCCTCGTCGTAGACGCTCTTCTTGGCGTCCGCCAGCGCCTTGAAGCGGTCGAACGCGACGTTCATGTCGACGTCTGTCGTGTCGAGGCCGAGCTCGCGCAGCCGCGCGACGAAGGCGTGCCGCCCCGAGTGCTTGCCGAGGACCAGGCGGTTCGAGTCGAGGCCGACCGACTCGGGCCGCATGATCTCGTAGTTGAGGCGGTTCTTGAGCACGCCGTCCTGGTGGATGCCGGCCTCGTGCGCGAACGCGTTGTCGCCGACGATCGGCTTGTTCACCGGCACGGTGAGGCCGGTGATCTGCGCGAGCAGCCGGCTGGTCGGGTAGATCTGCTCGGTCACGATGCCGGTGTCGACGCCGAAGCGGTCGCCGCGGGTCTTGATCGCCATGACGACCTCTTCCATGGCGGTGTTGCCGGCCCGCTCGCCGATGCCGTTGACCGTGCACTCGATCTGTCGCGCGCCGTTCTGCACGGCGGCCAGCGAGTTGGCGACCGCCATCCCGAGGTCGTTGTGGCAGTGGGCGCTCCAGATGACGCGGTCCGCCCCCTTGACCCGCTCGCGGAGCAGCCGGAAGAGCGCGCCGTACTCCTCGGGGAGCGCGTAGCCCGTCGTGTCGGGGACGTTGATCGTCCGCGCCCCGGCCTCGATCACGGCGGAGAAGACCTCGATCAGGTACTCGGGGTCGCTGCGCGAGGCGTCCTCGGCGGAGAACTCGACGTAGTCGAGGTGCTTCTTGGCGCGCGTGACCGCCCACACCGCGGCGTCGAGCACGTCCTTCCGGCTCATCATGAGCTTGTGCTTCAGGTGAATGTCGGAGGTGGCGATGAAGATGTGGATGCCGGGCCGCTTGGCGCGCTCGACGGCGCGGAGGGCGCGGTCGACGTCCTGCTCCCGGGTGCGCGCCAGCGAGAGGACGATGGGCCGCGAGACGGCCTCCGCGACGCGGCGCACCGCCTCGAAGTCGCCCTCGGACGACGCCGCGAACCCGGCCTCGATCACGTCGACGCCGAGGTGCTCGAGCTGGCGGGCGATCGCCAGCTTCTCCTCCACGTTCATGGTCGCGCCGGGCGACTGCTCGCCGTCGCGCAGCGTCGTGTCGAAGATCTGAACCCGGTCCATCGTCTTCTCCTTTCGTCCGACGGACCCCCCGCCTCGTGGCCCAGAAACAAAAAAGCCACGAGCGGAAGGTCCGCCCGTGGCATCTCGCCGAGCTTGGGTTCTCGAGTCCCTACGCTCGGGCGAGAGCCGCGGGCGGGCTGCTAAGCAGCAGGCCCAGGGCCAGTCCGAGCAGGAGTAGGGACAGCGCGTTCACTGAGTGAAGGCGTTACCCGCGTGGCGCCGGCTTGTCAAGCACAATCGATTCGGAGGCGGCGGCGCGCCCCCCCAGCCCGGCGCCGACGACGATCACCTTCTTCGGTGCCGTCGCCGGCGCCGGGGGTCCGCCGCCCCGGCCCGCCGGGTGATCCGGCAGGCAGATGGTCGACGGTCGCCCAAGGCGCCTCCGCGCGAGGCAGTCCGGCCGGCCGGATGGGGCGCAGGACCATCCAGTGTTGACTAGCTCTTCCCCCGGGCCGCGAAAAGGCAGCTTCGCCGGGGATTTTTACCCTACGGGGCGTGGACCAGGAGGCTGCCGACGAGACCGTGCATCGTGGACACGCTGCGGCGCAGCTTCAGCCGCTCGATGTAATGGCCGACCGTGCGTGGGCTCAGGCCCGTCGCCTCGGCGATCTCCTTGTGGGTCTTGTCGGCAATGAGCAGCCGCGCGATCGCCCGCTCCTTCCCGGCGAGGCCCAGGAGTGGAGGCGCCGCTGCGCGGGGGCGAGCGAGCTGCACCGCGACGCTCGCCACGTGGGCGAGCAGCTTGAGCACGATCTCCTGGTCGCCGGTGCACTGCCAGCACCCCTTCTTCGCCGCCGCGAGCGTGCCGATCGGTCCCTCTGGCCCACGCAGCGGCACGATGCACAGGCCCCGCACGTCATTGCGGCGCGAGAAGGCGGCGCGCGGGTTGTCACGCAGCCGCCGCACGTCCCCGCAGCGCAGCGTCCGACCAGAGGTAATGACGGTGCCGCTGAGGCTCGCCGCCACCGGCAGCCGGGTCCCATGGATGGCACCCGGCGCCCCGTACACGCTCACCACCTCGAGCTCCTGCCGGTCTTCGCGCAGCAGGTTGATCGCCACCATCCGCACCCCGCAGAGATGCGCGGCGCCCTGCACGATCGAGGCGAGCAGCCGCTCGAGGCCCGTATGCGCGGTCGCCTCCTCGAGCAGGCGATGGAGAAACGTCACCAGCGCGAGTTCGGCCGCCCGAGGCGGTTGCGCTCGCGGCTCGCGCGCGCCGAGCGGGACCACCACCTTCGAGCGGGCCGCTCGCCGGGCCGCTCCAACGTTCAGGCGACCCACGCCTCCGGTGGTCGACGGGCTCCTCATGGCGCGTGCTGCTGGGTAGCGCGGTTGGCGCGTGCCCTCCTATGGCGCCAGGCAAGGATTCCCGCCGCAGACGTCGACCACCGTCCCGTTCGCCTTCAGGAACTCGGACTTCTGCTGCCGCGCCGTCGCCTGGCTGCGCGGCTTCCCGTGCGGATCGCTGCCCGCCGTGGGCGGCGTGTTCGTGATCGGGGGCGGCGGCACGCCGCTGTCCCACACGACCATCGCCGAGCCGTCGAACGGGAAGCTCGGGATCGCCGGGATGCCGAAGTACGGGTGCACGTCGGTATGGCGCCCCGGCGCGAGGGCGGGCTGGTAGATGGAGAGCCCGAGCGTCCGCGCCTCCACCTCGGTGGCGACGTTCGCCACCTGGTGGTCGCCGAACGCCTCGTGGACGAGGATCTTGTGCGGCGGGGTGTTCGGCAACGGGTCGCTCGTGATGTGGTGCGCGTAGCCGTTCGGGTCGGAGCGGTCCCAGAGCATCTGGATGAGCGTGAAGAGGAGCGGCCGCTCGAGCTCGTTCGGATAGGCGGGGTAGAGGATCATCGCGTAGGTGGCGAAGTCGACGCTGCGCGTGAGGAGCGTCGAGTAGTTCATCGCGGGAACGCCGAGGACGCCGCGCGTGATGTCCTGGGCGACGGCCATGAGCGTGCCGCCGGCGATCCCGCCCTGGCTGTTGCCGTCGTAGAAGACGTGGCTCGTGTCGATGACCGGGTTCCCGAAGGCGTCCTGGAAGGCGGCGTTCGAGACGAAGCCCTGCGGGTGGATCATCAGGCGGGCGAGGAAGAGCTGGTCGAGCATCGCCTGCTGCAGGCGGTCCGTGAGCGTCGGGAAGTTGGAGAGGTCGACCAGGATCGTGGCGGCGTTCGGGATGTCCTCCTCGGCCATGCCGATCCAGTCGGTCGCGCAGAGGACGAAGTCGTGCTCGTTGCCCATCGACTCGACGTTGCCGGCGTTCACCTCGGTGTTGCTGCCGAAGAGACCGTGCCCGTAGAGCGAGGCGCGCCCGGGGTTGGCGGTCGCGATGGCGCTCGCGAGCGCGGCGCGGGGGATGTTGCAGGTGAAGGACGCCTGCTGCGGCGTCGGCTGGTGGAGCGGGAGGCCGTCCGGCCCGAGGACGTAGCGCGCACCCGGGCTCGGCGAGCTGACGTAGCGCTCGACGAGGTACGTCCCCGAGACGCGGCGGAAGATCTTGTCGTCCACCCCGGCACCCCCGCCGTCGTCGATCTGCGAGACGACGAACGTCGGGGCCGCGGCGCCGAGCCGGGCGAAGCCGTCGTCGCGGATGAAGAGGAGGCGCTCCGAGATGTTCCGCCGGCTCGCCACGGTGAAGTCCCAGGCCAGGTAGAGGTCGCTCCGGCCGACGCCCGCCGCTGCCAGCGTCGCGAACAGCTCCTCCATGTGCGGACGCCGCGCCTCGGTGGCCGGGTCGGCGGTGGGGGTGCCGTCGCGGTACGCGAGGAAGACGGGGTTCGGCGCGATGAGCGCGCCACCCGAGTCCTTCATCCGGCGGAGGGCGACGATGTAGCGCGTGCTCTCGGCGAGGTTCACCGCGGGGCGGATGATGACCGCGCGGCTGGCCTCGCTGCTCGCGTTGGAATCGATCTCGGCCCAGAAGAGGTGGTGGGCAAGCGTCGACGCGTTGACGAGGACGATCGGCGCGTCGGCGTCGAGCGAGCGCTCGATGTCGGTGATCGGTACGGCCCCCGTGGCTCCGAGGTCGACGCCCGGCACCCGGAGCACCATGCTGGCGCCCGGGCTGAAGCCGTCGTTGCGGTTGTAGTCGGTCGGGTCGATCGGCTTCTGGGACGCGTTGCGCGGCATGCCGGCGAGCGCGAGGTGCACGCGTCGGCCCGTGTCGGTCGTCGGGTCGGCGACCGTGAAATAGTCGTTCGGGAACGGGTGCAGGCAGACGCTCGGCTCGAGGAAGTCGCAGGGACAGGTGCAATCCGTGCCGCAGAGGTCCTGGCCGCACGCCGACCCGGGCGGGTCACACTGCTCGCCGGGGTCGATCGTACCGTTGCCGCAGAGGGCGGGGACCGTGATGGTCGTGGTCGTGCTGGCCGTCGTGGTGGTGGTTGTCGGCGGCGTCGTGGTGGTGGTCGTCGTCGTGGCGCTCCCGCAGGAGGCGGGCGGCGGCGCGTTCCTGGCGATGAAGCTGCCCGGCTGGTCGCGGACGACGTCGCCGCCGAAGGAGGCGCAGAAGCGCAGGGTGCCGCTGGTGAAGATGACCGCAATGCTTCCCTGTGACGGCTCGTCGAGCGTGATGCCCGTGGCGCGCGCCGCCACCCGCGCGGTCGCATGGTCCTTGACGAGCGCCATCCGCACCGCCGACGGCCCCGCCGGTGCGCTCGGATTCCGAAACTTGTACGCCGTGCCGGCGGCGTTCACCGACCAGCTCGACGCGGGCAGATCGAAGGCCGCCGACTCGCCCGAGGCGGCGCGCAGCGCGAGCGTCGCCCCGACGATGGTCGGGTCGTCGGGGCCGCCCGGCGTCGGGGCCGCGATTGCCGTCGAGCGAGCCAGGAAGAGCATCCGCTGCGCGCCGGAGGCGGCGGCCCGCATCGTGAGCATGCGTCCGGGCAGCAGCTGCTCGGCGGCCGAGGCGCGGCCCGGCGACGACGCCACGAGCGTGATGGCGCAGATCGCGGCCGCCGTTTTCATCGGGCTTCCTCCTCGCGCCGGACCGGATGCCTCCCGCCCCGGCCAAAGGGTGGACCGTTCGCGTATCTCCTCGCCCCGAGGTGCGCAAGCTGGGAAGAGAAGGGAGAGAACTGCGTGACAGCAGGGGAGACGGCGGTTCGGTTTCTCTTCCGGCCCGCCGCGGCCGCAACCGCTAAACTGGAGGCGTCGGTGTACTGCTCCGGACAGCACCCGCGCGACCGCCCGGCGTCTGGCCTGCCCGCGCCGCCAGCCGCCGCCGCCCGGCCAGGAGCCGGCCCAGGTAGACGACCGGCCCCGAGAGCGCGTACGTCAAGACCCCGAGGAAGAGGACCGGCTGCGGGGCGGCGATGGCCAGCATGATGACCAGGATGAGTCCGAGCAGAACCTGGAACGGGTGTCGGTGGTGGAGGCGGATCTCCTTGAAGGAGAAGTACCGGATCTCGCTCACCATGAACCCCGCCACGGCGTAGATGACGAGCAGCATCAGGATGCGCTTGTTCGGCGCCCCGGCCCCCCCGAAGTAGTAGAAGAGCAGCACCGTCGTCGCGATCACGTCGGCCGCGGCCGGGATCGGCAGGCCGACGAAGTGCCGCTTCTCCACCGACCCGACCTGCACGTTGAAGCGCGCGAGCCGGAGCGCCCCGCAGGTCACGTAGAGCGTCGCCGCGAGCCAGCCCCAGCGGCCCCACGGCACGAGCGCCCACTGGTAGACGAGGATGCCCGGCGCCACGCCGAAGGCGACCAGGTCCGCGAGCGAGTCGTACTGCTCGCCGAAGGAGCTGGCCGAGCGGGTGAGGCGGGCGATCCGCCCGTCCAGCACGTCGCACGCCTGGGCGACCAGGATCATGATCGCCGCCAGCTGGTAGCGATGGCCGAGGGTGGCGATGATCGAGTAGAAGCCCGTGAACAGGCCGGCCGTCGTGAAGAGGTTCGGCAGGAGGTACACGCCGCGCCGCAGCGGCGGGATGCGCCGGCGCCGGCGGCCGGGGATGATGCGGATGCCCGGCGTGTCGCTCACGCGGGCTCCTCCGCGACGACGCTCGTGCCCGCCCGCACCCGGTCGCCGCGCTGGACCAGCGGCCGGACGTCCGCCGGCACGAAGAGGTCGACCCGCGACCCGAACATGATGAGCCCGCAGCGCTCGCCCCGCCGCACCCGGTCGCCGGGCGCCAGCCGGCAGACGATGCGCCGCGCCATCGCGCCCGCGATCTGCACCACGAGGTAGCGCCGGCCGCGGCTCTCGACGACGAGGGCGTTGCGCTCGTTGTCGAGCGAGGCCTTGTCGGCGAAGGCGGCCCGGAACTTCCCCGCGGTGTGCTGGACCCGCTCGACGATGCCGCTCACGGGGTTGCGGTTCACGTGCACGTCGAGCGGCGACATGAAGATGCTGATGCGGGTGGCGGGAGCGGCGAGGAACCGGTCCTCGCGCTCCGGCACGACGGCGACGACCCGCCCGTCGGCCGGCGAGAGGACGAGGTGCTCGCCGGGCGGCGGCGCGCGCTCGGGGTCGCGGAAGAAGTTGAGGCAGAGGCCGAGCCCGACGACCAAGGGCACGATGGCCGCGGGGTGGCCGGCCGCGGCGCCGACCGCAGCGACGAGCCCGAGCACGCCCGCCGCCGTCCCGATCACCGGCCAGCCTTCACGAGCGATCGCCGCGGCTCACCTCCTCAGTTGCGCGAGCGGTCGACCAGGCGGTTGGACGCGAGCCATGGCATGAGGGCGCGCAGCCGCGTCCCCACCTCCTCGACCGGGTGCTTGGCCGCCTCCTTGCGGAGCTCCCGGAAGTGAGGCGACCCGCAGCGGTGCTCCGTGATCCATTCGTCGGCGAACTTGCCCGACTGGATGTCGGCGAGGATCGCCTTCATCGCCTTGCGGGCCTCGGGTCCGATCACCCGCTTGCCGCGCGTCATGTCGCCGTACTCGGCCGTGTTGCTGATCGAGTACCGCATGTTGGCGATGCCGCCCTCGTAGATGAGGTCGACGATCAGCTTCACCTCGTGGAGGCACTCGAAGTACGCCATCTCGGGGGAGTACCCCGCCTCGACCAGCGTCTCGTAGCCCGCGCGGATGAGCTCCGTGAGGCCGCCGCAGAGCACCGACTGCTCGCCGAAGAGGTCGGTCTCGGTCTCCTCCTTGAAGGTGGTCTCGAGCACCGCGGCGCGCGTCCCGCCGATGCCCTTCGCGTACGCCAGGCCGACCGGCTTCGTGTCGCCGCCCGGATCCTGCGCGATGGCGAGCAGGCACGGCACACCGCGGCCCTTCTCGTACTCGCTGCGCACGAGGTGGCCGGGCCCCTTGGGCGCGACCATGAAGACGTTCACGTCGGCGGGCGGGACGATCTTCTGGTAGTGGATGTTGAACCCGTGGCCGAAGGCCAGGAAGTTGCCCGCCCGGAGGCCGGGCGCGATGTCCCCCTCGTAGATCTCGGCACCCTGCTCGTCGGGGACGAGCATCATGACGACGTCGCCCTCGCGCGCCGCGGTGGCCGTGTCGACGACGCGGAGGCCGGCGCCCTCGGCCTTCGGCCGCGACGCGCTGTCGGCGCGGAGGCCCACGCGGACGTCCATCCCGCTGTCGCGCAGGTTGAGGGCGTGGGCGTGTCCCTGGCTGCCGTAGCCGATGATGGCGATCTTCTTCCCCTGGAGCGGTACCAGGTTCGCGTCCCGGTCATGGTAGATGTTCATGATGCCGCCCGCTCCTTCTCCTTGCCGTCCGCTGCGAGAAGGCGCGTGCCGCGGAACATCGCCACCTTCCCGGTGCGCACGATCTCCTTGATGCCGACCGGCTTCAGCAGCTCGATCAGCGCGTGGATCTTGTCCTCGGTGCCCGTCACCTCGATGACGTAGGAGTGCTGCGAGACGTCGATGATCTTGCCGCGGAAGATGTCGACGATGTTCATCACCTCGCCGCGCGTCCGCTCGTCGGCGGCCACCTTGATGAGCACGAGCTCGCGCTCGACGTGCTCGGTGCCCGTGAAGTCGGTGAGCTTGATGACCGCGATCAGCTTGTAGAGCTGCTTCTCGATCTGCTCGAGCACCTGGTCGTCGCCGCGCGTGACCAGCGTGATGCGCGACACGGTCGGGTCCATCGTCTCGGCCACGGACAGGCTCTCGATGTTGAAGCCGCGCCCGCTGAACAGCCCGGCGACGCGCGCCAGGACGCCGAATTCGTTCTCGACCAGCACGGAAATGGTGTGGCGCATCGGCTCAGTGCGGGCGGTAGCGGGCCAGGATCTCCATGATCTTGTCCTTGCCCGCGAGCTTGAGCTTCTGCAGCCGCTTCTTCTCCACCTCCTCCTCCGTGGTGAGGTGCAGCTTCTGCTGGTAGACGGCGAGGCGGCGTTCCAGATCGACGTGCTCCTCGTAGTACCGCCTGAGGTCGGGCTCGCGCTCCAGCAGGGACTGGATCAGCTCCTCGTCCTTCTTCTCCATCGCGTGAAAAACCTTATCGCGCCGTAAAACGGCTTGTCAACGCGACACGGGGCGTGCGAGCTCGGCCTCGGGCAGACGAACGTAGACGGGCTCGAGGTCGCCCGGGTTCGCCCCCTCGCCCGCGAGGAGCCGCTGCCAGCCGAGCCGCGCCACGATGCCGCCGCGCGGATGGTGGGTCGCGAAGGGACGGATGGTGGCGCGCGCGCCGAGGACGTCGCGGTACACCGTTCCCGCATCACCGACGAGCACGCACGGCGGCTCGAGCCGGGCGGCGAGCTCGGCCGGGCGCACGGCGAGATCCGGGGTGAGCCGGCGCGGTCCCGATCCCGTCGCCTCGAAGAGGGCGGCGTACACCTCGCCCTTGCGGGCGTCGAGCGCGGCGCAGATCCGTTCCCCCGGCGCGGCCCCGGCCACCCAGGCGAGCGCCTCGAGCGTCGGCACGGCGACGAGCGGGACCTGGCCGGCGAACGCAACCCCCTTGGCGTAGCCGAGACCGATGCGGAGCCCGGTGAACGAGCCGGGACCGATCGAGACCGCGAGCGCATCGAGCGCCCGGACACCGAGCGCCGCGTCGGCGAGCACGCGTGCGACCAGGAGCGGCAAGGCCTGCGCGTGCGACCGCGATTCCGGCTGCGCCGCCTCGGCGAGCACCACGCCGTCGCGCACCACACCCACGGCCGCCGTCCAGGTGGCGGTGTCGAGCCCGAGGACGGTCAGCGGACGGGAGCGGTGATCACCCGTGGGAATCAGCCCTGAACGAGCCGGTGGATGTCGTTGTAGAAGACGAAGACCATCAGCGTGATGAGGAGCAGCAGCCCCACCTGCTGGGCCAGCTCGCGGTGCCGCTGGCGGAGCGGACGGCGCATGAGCCCCTCGATCCCGAAGAAGGCGAGGTGGCCGCCGTCGAGGGCGGGGATGGGCAGCAGGTTCAGCACGCCGAGGTTGATCGAGAGGAAAGCGAGCATCGTCAGGAAATAGCGGGCGCCCGCGCGGGCCTGCTGGCCGGCGGCCCGGGCGATGGCGATCGGCCCGCCCAGCTCGCGCGGCGAGACCCGCCCCTGGACCATCAGGAGGAGGCCCTTGAAGACGACCACCGACGCCGACCAGGTCTGCTGGGCTGCCATGAGGACGGCGCGCGGGGCGCTCACCTGGGTCCAGTCCCGCGATGCCTCGATGCCGATGCGGTAGACGCGGCCCGTGTCCTCGCCGAAGATCGTCCGGTTGTCCTTCAGCTCGGGGGTCACCTCGATGGTGAACCGCGAGCCGTCCCGCTCGACGGTCAGGCGCAGGCGACGGCCCTGGGAGCCGAGGACACCCTGCGAGAGCTGCTCCCACGTCGAGATCGGCGTGTCGTCGACGGCGACGATGCGGTCGTCGGGCTTGAGGCCAGCGTGCTCGGCCGGCATCCCCGACGTGACGCCCCCGATGCGGGCCTCGTGCGACGGCACCTCGGCGCCCACCGTGGCGAAGAGGATCGCGTAGACGAGGAACGCGAAGACGAAGTTCATGGCCGGGCCGGCGAAGACGATCGCCGCCCGCCGGCGAGCCGGCTGCGTCGAGAAGGCGCGCTCGGGCTCGGCGATCACGGCCGGGTCGTTCTCGTCCTCCTCGCCGAGCATCTTGACGTAGCCGCCGAGCGGCATGGCGGAGAGCGCGTACTCGGTCTCGCCCTTGCGGTGCGACAGGATCACCGGCCCGAAGCCGATGGAGAACCGCTGTACGAGGATCCCCAGGCGCTTGGCCACCACGAAGTGGCCGAGCTCGTGGACGAACACGAGAACCCCGAGCGCGACGGCAAAAGCAAGGAATGACACCAGCGGTCCGGTCATGAGCATGGGCCTTTCTCGACGCTAACCGCGCGGAAACGCGGTGTAGTAGTAGACGAACACCATCGGGAACAGGAGACTGTCCAGCCGGTCCAGGATGCCACCGTGGCCCGGTATAATCCAGCCGGAATCCTTGGCGCCGAAAGCGCGCTTGAGCGCCGACTCGCACAGGTCGCCCAGCTGGGCGAGCAGGCTGATCGCGCCACCGAGCCCGAGCGCCTCCTCGACAGCGAGCCTCGGGAAGAAGATCACGCGGCAGAGCATGGCGACGAGCATGGCGCCGGCGACGGCGCCGGCCGCGCCCTCGACGGTCTTGCTCGGGCTGACCGCGGGCAGCAGCTTCCGCCGCCCGTAGGCCCGCCCGGTGAAGTAGCCGCCCGAGTCGGAGCCCATGGCGACGAACACGGTGAACAGCACCCAGCGCCAGCCGTCGGGTCCGCCGTGGCGGAGCAGCACGATGTGCGGCGTGACGAAGCCGACATAGAGGACGCCGAGGACCGTGAGCCCGAGCCGGTGGACCGCGCCCGCGAGGTCCCCGTTCCGCACCAGCGGGAACACCAGCCCGCCGATGACGGTGAGCCCGAGCCCCGCCCCCCAGAACTCCGGCCGGCGCGCTACGATCCCCGCCCCCACCACCAGCCCCCACACGATACCCACGGCCTGCTCCAGCGGATGCTCCGGCAGCGCCATCGCGAAGTACTCGAAGAGCCCGACCGCCGTGACCGCCAATATGAACCCCGCAAACAAAGCCGCCGGCAGCTTCCACACCATGACCCACAACGCCGGAATGGCAACCGCCGCGGTCAGTAGTCTGGTGCGCAGCACGGCTCACCAAGTAGGTACGCAGGCGTGGGAGCCGGGCGCGGCTTCGCCGCGCCCGAGCGACGGGGTCCGGGGCCATCGGAGGAGCGCAGCGCGCGAAGCGCGCGAGCACCGCACGGGGCTCCGGAGGCTAATTAACCGCACGCAGCCGTTGCTCCCGCTCCACCTGAGCGGGCGTCCGGCCGAAGCGACGCTGGCGCTGCTGATAGAAAGCCAGCGCCTGGAGGAACTCGCGCTCGCGGAAATCCGGCCAGAGCGTGTCGGTGACGTAGATCTCCGTGTAGGCGATCTGCCAGAGGAAGAAGTTGCTGAGGCGCATCTCGCCGCTGGTCCGGATGAGCAGGTCGGGATCCGGGATGCCCGCGGTGCCGAGGTGGCGGCCGACGACGGCCGAGGTGATCTGCTCGGGGCGCAGCTCGCCGCGGCGCACGCGACGGGCGATGGCACGCGCCGCGCGAGTGATCTCCTCGCGGCCGCCGTAGCTGACCGCGAGGATGACCGTCATCCCGGTGTTGTGTCGCGTCGCCTCGATCGTGGTGCGCAGCGCCTCGCGCACGGCCGGCGGCAGGCGGCGCAGGCTCCCGACGGCGAGCAGCCGGATCTGGTTCCGCATCATCTTCCCGAGCTCGGTCTCGAGATAGCGGTGGAGCAGCGCCATGAGGCCGTCCACCTCGCGCGGCGGGCGGCGCCAGTTCTCGCTCGAGAAAGCGTACAGCGAGAGGTACGGGATGCCGAGCCGGCGGCTCGTCTCGACCGCCGCGCGCACCGAGTCCTTGCCGACCCGGTGGCCGTGCAGGCGCGCGAGGCCGCGCTGCTGCGCCCAGCGGCCGTTGCCGTCCATGATGACGGCGACGTGCCGCGGCATGCGAGAGGGGTCGAGCTCCACCATCAGACGGCCATGATCTCGTCTTCCTTGGCCTTGAGGACCTGCTCGACGCGCTCGATGTACTGCTTGGTGAGCGCCTCGATCTTCTCGGCCGCGTGCCGCCGGTCATCCTCGGTGATGGCCTTCTCCTTCTCGAGCTCCTTCAGCATCTCGAGGGAGTCCCGCCGGTGCGTGCGCATGGACACCCGGTAGTCTTCGGCAAGTTTGCGCACATGCTTGACCAGGTCCCGCCGGCGCTCCTCGGTGAGCGGGGGGATCGGGATGCGGATGAGCTTGCCGTCGTTCAAGGGGTTCAGGCCGAGGTCCGAGGCCTTGATCGTCTTCTCGATGGCCCCGATGACGCTCTTGTCGAACGGCGTCACGACGAGGAGCGTCGGCTCCGGCGCGGAGAGGGTGGCGAGCTGATTGAGCGGCGTCTTGGCGCCGTAATAGTCGACGGTGAGGCCCTCGAGGATCGACGTGGAGGCGCGGCCGGTGCGCACGTGGGACAGCTCGCGGCGCAGCGCCCCGAGCGTCTTCTCCATGTCCTGCTTGGCACCGGTGAGGACGTCCTCGGTCATGTCGGCCCCCCGTGGACGAGGGTCCCGATGCGCGCCCCCATCACCGCCTTCTTGATGTTGCCGGGTCGCATCATGTTGAAGACGAGGATCGGCAGGGCGTTGTCCATGCAGAGGGAGATGGCGGTGGCGTCCATGACCTGGAGCTGGCGGTTCAGGACGTCGATGTAGGAGAGCTTCTCGAAGCGCACCGCGCCGGGGTGCTTCATGGGATCGGCGTCGTAGACGCCGTCCACCCGGGTGGCCTTGAAGATCACCTGGGCGCCGATCTCCATCGCGCGCAGGCTGGCGGCGGTGTCGGTGGTGAAGAAGGGGTTGCCCGTGCCCGCCGCGAAGATGACCACCCGCCCCTTCTCCAGATGGCGGGTGGCCCGGCGCCGGATGTACGGCTCGGCCACCTGCTGCATCTCGATGGCGGAGAGCACCCGCGTGGGCACGTCGGCCTTCTCGAGCGCGTCCTGGAGCGCCAGCGCGTTGATGACCGTCGCCAGCATCCCCATGTAATCGCCCGTGGCCCGGTCGATGTGCGAGCTGCCGGCCAGCCCGCGGAAGATGTTGCCGCCGCCGATCACCAGGGCGAGCTGGCAGCCGAGCGCGTGGACGTCCTTCAGCTCGGCCGCGAACGAGGCCAGCACCTCGGGGTCGATCCCGTACCCGGCGGGACCCGCCAGCGCCTCGCCGCTGATCTTGAGGAGGACGCGGCGATAGGTGGGACCGGTGGCCACCGAGGCCCCCGGGGGCTCAGGCTCCGAGCGCGCCTCCAGCAGAGATCTCCTTGTTGTCCGAACGCCGCTCGAGCGACTCCCCGAGCTGGAAACGAGCGAAACGGCGCACCGCCACGTTCACTCCGAACCGTACGATCGCCTCGTTGACGATCTCCGCGACGGTGCGATCGCTCTGCTTGACGAAGGGCTGCTCGAGGAGGCAGACGTCCTTGTAGAAGCGCTCGACCTGTCCCTCGACGATGCGCTCGATGATCTTCTCGGGCTTGCCGGACTGCCGCGCCTGTGCCCGGTAGATCTCGCGCTCGGCCTCGAGCTCCCCGGCGGGGACGTCCTCCCGGCTCACGTAGCGCGGGGCGGCGGCGGCCACCTGCATCGCCAGATCCTTCACGAGCTGCTGGAACTCGGCGGTCTTGGCCACGAAGTCCGTCTCGCAGTTGACCTCGATCAGCACCCCGATCTTGCCGCCCGGGTGGATGTAGGCGCCGATGGCGCCGTCGCTGGCGGTGCGGGTGGCCTTCTTCGCCGCCTTGGCGAGCCCGCGCTCGCGCAGCAGGCGCAGCGCCTTGTCGACGTCGCCGGACGCCTCCCCGAGCGCCTTCTGACAGTCGAGCAGCCCGGCCCCCGTCTTCTCCCGGAGCTCCTTGACGAGGGCGAGGCTCATGCCTGCGTCGCCCCGGCCTCCGCCGTGCCCGCCAACCGCGCCCCGAGCGCGACGCCGTTGCTCGCCGCCTCGGGCTCCTGGCCGGCGCCCCGCTGCCGCTCCTCGTAGAGGTTCCGTCCCTCGATGACCGCCTCCGCGATCGCGGCGCAGAAGAGCCGGATCGCCCGGATGGCGTCGTCGTTGCCGGGAATCCTGTAGTCGATCAGGTCCGGGTCACAGTTGGTGTCCACCACCGCCACCACCGGGATGCCGAGCTTGTTGGCCTCCTTGACCGCGATCTCCTCCTTCTTCGGGTCGATCACGAAGAGCGCGTCGGGGAGCTTGCGGAGACCCTTGATGCCGCCGAGCGACGAGAGGAGCTTCTCCCGCTCGCGCCGCAGTTGCTGCAGCTCCTTCTTGGTCAGCGCCTCGGCGATCTGCGCGTCCTCGAGCATCTCGTCGAGCTTCTTCAGGCGGTCGATGGACTGTTTGATGGTCTGAAAGTTGGTCAACATACCGCCCAGCCAGCGGGTGTTGACGTAGAAGGCGCCGCAGCGTTCCGCTTCCTCCCGCATCGCGTCCTGTGCCTGCTTCTTGGTGCCGACGAAGAGGATCTGGCCGCCCTGCGCCGTCAGGTCCCGCACGAAGTTGTACGCGTCGCGGAACATCTTGACGGTCTGCTGGAGGTCGATGATGTAGATGCCGTTGCGCGCGCCGAAGATGTAGGGCTTCATTTTCGGGTTCCAGCGGCTCGTCTGGTGCCCGAAGTGCACCCCTGCCTCGAGCAGGTTCTTCATGGTGACGTCCGTCATACGATGCTCTTGAACGACCCCCCCTTTCTCGGAGACTGGGAAAAAGCGACGACTAGCAGAAAGCGCCGGGCGAAGGCAATGAACGTCGTCACTGGTTCATCGAGTCCAGGAATTCCTGGTTCGCCTTGGTCCCCTTGACCTTGTCGTGCAGGAAGTCCATCGCCTCGACGGTGTTCAGCTGCGAGAGGAGCTTGCGGAGGATCCACACGCGGTTGAGGACGTCGCGCGGGAGGAGCAGCTCCTCCTTCCGCGTCCCCGAGCGGGTGAGATCGATGGTTGGGAACATCCGCTTGTCCATCAGGCGGCGGTCGAGATGGATCTCCATGTTCCCCGTACCCTTGAACTCCTCGAAGATCACCTCGTCCATCCGGCTTCCGGTGTCGACCAGCGCGGTGCCGATGATCGTGAGGCTGCCGCCGTCCTCGATGTTGCGGGCAGCGCCGAAGAACTTCTTCGGGCCGCGCAGCGCGTTCGAGTCGACGCCGCCCGAGAGGATCTTCCCGCTCGGCGGGACCACGGAGTTGTAGGCGCGCGCCAGCCGCGTGATCGAGTCGAGCAGGATCACGACGTCGCGGCCGTGCTCGACGAGCCGCTTGGCCTTCTCGATGACCATCTCGGCCACCTGCACGTGCCGGGTGGCGGGCTCGTCGAACGTCGAGCTCACCACCTCGCCCTTGACCGACCGCTGCATGTCGGTCACCTCCTCGGGGCGCTCGTCGATCAGCAGCACGATGAGGACCACGTTCGGGTGGTTCGCGGTGATGCCGTGCGCGATGTTCTGGAGCATCACGGTCTTGCCGGTGCGCGGCGCGGCGACGATGAGACCGCGCTGTCCCTTCCCGATCGGCACCAGCAGGTCGATGATGCGCGTCGTGAACTCCTGCGGGTCGAACTCGAGGCGGAGGTGCACGTCGGGATAGAGCGGCGTCAGATTGTCGAAGAGGATCTTCTCGCGCGCCTTCTCGGGCTCCTCGAAGTTGATCGTCTCGACCTTGAGGAGCGCGAAGTAGCGCTCGCCCTCCTTGGGCGGACGGATCTGCCCATAGACGACATCGCCCGTGCGCAGGTTGAAGCGGCGGATCTGGCTGGGCGACACGTAGATGTCGTCGGGCCCGGGAAGGTAGTTGTAGTCGGGGGCGCGCAGGAAGCCGAAGCCGTCGGGCAGGATCTCGAGCACGCCCTCACCGCAGATGAAGCCGTTCTGCTCGGTCTGCGCCTGCAGGATCGAGAAGATGAGCTCCTGCTTGCGCATGGCCGCCGCGCCCTCGATGTTCATGTCCTTGGCGAGGGCGGCCAGCTCCGCGATCTTCTTCTCCTTCAGCGACTTGAGGTTGAGCGCGCCCGGCTCCTCCGGCGCGGCTTCGTCGGCCTTCGAACGCGAGCGGACGGGGTTCGTACTCAAGTCATTCCCCTCCCGAGGCATGTGGCTACCCGTGATCGGCTATGGGATCACGCCGGCTCATGCAGCGCCGGCGGTCGTATCGGACGGGAGAGAACGGTTCCTCTCTTTGGGGGACAGTCCCGGGTGGTGGCGGTTGTGGACAACCTAGGCAATCGACCTGGAACTGTCAAGCAGAACGGGGTGTTTCCGCCGCCGTCCCGGCCGCTTGGCGGAGCACCGCGAGAAGGCTCATGAGGTCGGGCGGGAGGGGTGCCCGCACCGCGAGCGGGGCACCCGTGGCGGGGTGCCGGAAGCGGATCTCCTCGGCGTGGAGGGCCTGACGCGGGAACTCGGCCAGGACGGTCAGGGCCCGGCCGCGCCCCCGGGAGCGGGCCCCATAGACCCGGTCCCCCACGATGGGGTGGCCGAGGGCGGCCAGATGGACGCGGAGCTGATGGGTCCGCCCGGTCCTCGGCTGGAGCCGCAGCACCGTCGCCCCGGGCAGCCGCTCGAGGACCTCGAAGTACGTGACCGCCGCCCGCGGCCGCCGGCTGCGCACGCTCATCCGCTTCCGCTCGCGCGGATGGCGCCCGATCGGACGGTCGATCGTCCCGCTCGCGCGGGCGACCCGTCCGTGAACCACGGCGAGGTAGCGCTTCTCGACCGAGCGCTCGCGGAACTGCCGCGCGAGTCCCTCGAGCGCGGCCGGCGTGCGCGCGACGAGCAGCACGCCGGAGGTGTCGCGATCGAGGCGATGCACGATGCCCGGACGCTCCGCCTCCCCGGCCGCGGGCAGCGCGCCCAAGCGATGCGCGAGCGCGTGGACGACGGTCCCCCGCCGGGCGCCGGGCGCGGGATGCACCACCATGCCCGCGGCCTTGTCGATCGCGAGGAGGTCCGCGTCCTCGTGGAGCACGACGAGCGGCAGCGCCTCGGGCTCGATCGCCGACGGCTCCGGCGCGCGGGCCGCGATCTCCACGCGCTCGCCCGGTCGCACCGCATGCGAGGCCTTGCGCACCACGCCGTCGACGCGGACGCATCCGGCGTCGATCAGCTGCTTCGCCTGCGAGCGCGTGCCGACGCCGCGCGCCGCCGCCACCACCCGGTCGAGCCGCCGGCCGGCGGCGGCGGGGCGCACCACGAGGACGACGCGCGGCACCCCTCACCCCCCGCCGGCGGCGAGCACGCGACGGGCCTGCGCCACGTCGGCGGCGATGGCCGCCTTGAGCGCCTCGGGGCCCGCGAAGGCGCTCTCGCCCCGCAGCCGCTCGATGAACTCGACGACCAGCCACCGCCGGTAGAGATCGCCCGTGAAGTCGAGGAAGTGGGCTTCGACCGTGCGCCGCGCGCCGCCGAAGGTCGGCCGCATGCCGATGTTCAACACGCCCGGCTGGCGCCGCCCGTCGATCGCGGACGACACCGCGTACACGCCGTCGGGGGGCAGCGCCAGCCGCGGCCGCGGATGGAGGTTCGCGGTCGGGAAGCCGAGCGTGCGGCCGCGCCGGTCGCCGAGGACGACTCGCCCGCGCAGCGCGTAGGGGCGGCCCATCAGGCGGCGAGCCTGCCGCATGTCGCCCGCCTGCACTGACTCGCGCAGCCGCGTGCTGCTCACCTGACGCCCGTCCACCTCGACGGGTCCGACGACGTCCACACCGAAGCCGAGCCGGCCGCCGAGCGCCTGCAGCGTCTCCACCGAGCCGGCGCGGTTGCGGCCGAAGCGCACGTTGTAGCCGACGACCACATGCGTCACCTCGAGGTGGCGGAGGAGGAAGTCCTCGACGAACTGCTCGGGGGTGAGCGCGGCGAAGGCGCGCGTGAAGCGCTGGACCACGCACAGGTCGAGGCCGACCTCGCGCAGCATTGCCAGCCGGTCGTGGAGCGGCTGGAGGATGGGCGGCGCCCGGTCGGGCGCGAGCACGGCGATCGGGTGCGGCTCGAAGGTGAGGCCGACCGTCCGCGCGGCCCGTGCGCGCGCCTCCTCGACGGCCCGGCGGAGGATCGCCTGGTGGCCGAGGTGCACGCCGTCGAAGTTGCCGAGCGTCAGCACGACCCGGGACACCCGCGGGCTGACGCGGCGCAGGTGGCGTATGACCTGCATCGACGCCTGCTCTATACCGCCCGCGGCACCCCATTTAAAGTTGGAGTGGCGGGGTGGCGCCGCTAGGAGCGCGACCCAAGACTTCTTGGGTCGCGCTCCTAGTGCTCGAGCTCCATCAGCTTCTGACGCGCACGCGTCGCTTCGTCGGAGCTCGGATAATCGCGGATCAGCTTGGAGAAGTTGATGCGCGCATCGGGCGTGTCGCCCATCTCGAGGAAGAGGTTCCCCTGCGCCCACAGCGCCGCGGCGGCCCGGTCGCCCTTCGGGTACTTGAGGGTGACGTCGTAGAACTTGGAGATCGCCTCGTTCTGCTTCCCCGTGGCGGCGTAGCAGCGCGCCGCCCAGTAGAGCGCGTTGTCGGCGAGCGGCGAGTCCCGGTGGTTGGTGGCAAAGCTATTGAGCTGTGGGATGGCGCGCGCGCAATCCTTGCGGGCGAGCCCGTCGAGGATGGTGAGGTAGTCGGCGCGCTCGGGGACATTCACCGTGCCGGCGGCCGACTGCTCGCGCGCCACCTCGCGCCGCCACTCGTCGTCCTCGGGCGCGGCGGGCGGCGGCTTGGCGGCGACCGCGGGCGGGGCCGTGGTGGGCGGCGGCGAGACGGCCGGCGCCTCGGGCGCCGCCGGCGCGCCGTGCTCGAGGGCCGCCACGCGCTGCTCGAGCGCGGTCAGGCGGTCGTCGCTGGCGGCCGTGTGCCGGTGGCCGCCGCCCTCCTCGACGTCGGCGCGCAGCCGTTCGAGCTCCCGCTGCACCTGCTCGATCTGCCGGCGGTTCTCCTGGACGAGGCCGCGCATCTGCCTCTCCTGCTGCAGGAGGTCCGCCCGCGTCGCACACCCGGCGAGCGCGGGCAGCAGCGCGAGGCTCGCGCGAGCGACGCGTCGCCTCACGGGCCGAGGACGACGGCGTGCACGCGCCGGTTGCGCGTCCAGCAGGTCTCGTTCTCCTCGTGGCAGAGCGGCAGCTCCTTGCCGTAGCTGATGGTGGAGATGCGGTCGGCGGCGATCCCCTGCGTCACCAGGTAGTCCTTCACCGTCTTGGCCCGCTTGGCGCCGAGCGCGAGGTTGTACTCGATGGTGCCGCGGCTGTCGCAGTGGCCTTCGAGCTCCACCTTGGCGCGCGGGTTCTGCCGCAGCCACTCGAGGTTGCGGCCGAGGACGTCGCGCGCCTCGCTGTCCAGGTCGTAGCGGTCGAAGCCGAAGTGGACGTCCTTGAGGACGCCGTTCTCCTCCGGGCCGAGGCCGCGCTTGGCGCGCTCGAGGCTCGACCCACCCAGCCCCTCCTCGCCGATCCCGCCGCCCGGCGCGCCGGCCGCGCCCTCACCGGGCCTCGGCCCCTTCTTCTTGCACGCGCCGCCGAGCGGGACGATCAGCACGAGCGCCAGGGCCACGCGCCAGGTCCACGAGCCGCTCACGCCATCCCCTCCCTCACGCCTTCGGCGACGCGCTCACTCGAGCCGCGGCGACCACGCGGGCGACGTATCATCACCGGCCCCGTGGGTCAATTGTTTCTGCGTCCTTCCCTCGCGATCGGCGAGGAAGAGATGATGTCCGCCGGCGCGCGTCGACGAGAAGGCGAGATAGCGCCCGTCGGGCGCCCAGGACGGGTCCTCGTTGCTCCCGGCCGAGGTGATCGTCTGCGCGCTGCCGCCGTCGGGCGTCGTCACCACGATCTGGAAGCCGCCGCCGCTGCGGGTGGTGTACGCGAGGTGATCGCCCTTGGGCGACCAGCTGGGCGAGGTGTTGTAGCTGCCGGTGTGCGAGACGCGCACGAGGTTCGAGCCGTCGACGCTCATCACGTAGATCTGCGGGGAGCCCGCGCGCGCCGAGCAGAAGGCGAACCGCCGCCCGTCGGGCGCCCACGCCGGCGAGACGTCGATCGCCCAGTGGTCGGTGAGACGCTGCAGCACCTGGCCGCTGCGATCGAGGAGGTAGATGTCGGAGTTGCCGCCCTCCTCGCGCGTCACCAGGAGGCGCGTCCCGTCGGGCGACCAGGCGCCGTCGAGCACCACGCCGGGGCCGGGGACGAGCCGGGCCACCCGATGGGTTCCGAGGTCCACCTCGAAGAGACGCGGCACGTGCTCGCGGTAGGAGGCGAAGGCGAGCGCGCGCGCGTCCGGCCGCCAGCGGGGCGCGATCACCAGCGAGCGCTCGTCGGTGGCGCGCACGGGGTCGTCCTGGTCGAAGGTCCAGGTGTAGACGTCCTTCAGCCGGCCACTGCGCGTGCTGACGAGGGCGAGCTTCGAGTCGAACGGGCCGCGCTCGCTGGTCAGGAACTCGAGGATGGCGTCGGCCGTCCGGTGCGCCATGCGCGCGACGTCGTCGCGCCCGCCGCTGAAGCGCTTGCTCGCCTGCGGCACGTCGCGCCGCCCGGGCACGTCGAAGAGCCGGACCTCGAGGCTGATGCCGTTGCCGGCGGCGCTGATGCCACCCTTCACCAGCGCCTGCGCCCCAATGGCCGCCCAGCCGACGAAGTCGATCTCGCCCGCCGTGATGCCCGAGGTCTCCGGGTTCTCGACGAAGGTCTTCGGGTCGAGCAGCTTGAAGTAGCCGGAGAAATCGAGGTCGCGGGTCAGCGCCTTCGCGAACCGGGCGCCGAGCGCACCTCCCGGGTCGCCGCCGAGGTTCTTCGGCGGCACGACGGCGATCGGAAACGACTCGCTGCCGGGACCGACGATCGTGCCCGTCACGACCGCGTGCGCACTCCGTGCCACGAGCACCACCAGCACCAGACTCGAGAAGACGATCCTTGTCATCCGGCCCCCTGCCCTCCCGTTTCCTCGGAGCGGAACTCGATCAGGAACTCGTGGAACTCGCTGGCGTAGCGCGCGGGCGGCGGCGGCAGCGGGTTCGCGTGCTGCACGGCGCGGACGGCCGACAGGTCGTAGGCGGAGTTCCCCGAGCTCTGCTCGAGCCGGATGTCGCTCACCGCGCCGTCCGGCGCGATCTCGAAGCGCACCTTGGCGACGAGGCCGGGCCGCGCGAAGACGTTGGTCCACTGGGCCTTGATCGTGGTGATGACCGCCTGGCGATAGACCATGAAGTCGAGCCCCACGAGCTGGCCGCCGCCGCCCTTGCCCTCGCCGCCGGCGCCGATCGGCCCCGACCCCGTGTCGGTGCCGCCGAGGCCGCCGGCGCGCGAACGCCAGCGCTCGGCCGCGGCGGCGTAGGCGTCGCGCCGCGGCGATTCCTCGCGCCCTGCCGGACTGCCGGGCTTGGCGCCGGCTGCCGGCGGCTTCGTGGCTGGAGCTTTCGCCGCCGGCTTCGCCTCGGCCCTGGGCGCGGGCGGCTCCGGTGGACGTGCGGCTGGCGCCGGCTTCGGCGGCTCGGGCGGCTTCGCCTCGGGCTTGGGTTTGGGTTCGGGCTTCGGCTCGGGCTTGGACTCCGGCTTCGGCTCGGGCGGCTTCTCGGGAATCGTGACCGGGGGCGCCTCCGCCTTCGCCACCTGCTCTGGCGGCTTCGGCGGCGGCTCGGGCTCCGCAGCCTTCGGCGGCGGTTGAGGCTCCGGGGCGGGTTGACCCTTCGGCTCCGGGGCCGCGGACTTCTGCGGTCCGCCGAGCTCACCGGTCGGCGGACCAGGCGGCAGACGGCCGCCGAGCGCGCGCGCGTCGGTGAGCTCCACGGTGTAGGCCATCATCGGGAGCGGCCTCAGACGGGCGTAGGGTGCGAGGACGATGATCGCCGCGACGATCATCATGTGGGCCGCCGCCGACACGACCACCATGCGCGCGTAGCGGGAGTCCCACTCGGGCGCGAGCCGGAGCGGACGGGCGGGCGGCACGGCCTAGCGCCGCCGATCGGGCGGCGGCGGCTCGGTCACGAGCCCGACCCGCGTGAGGCCCGCATCGTGCACGGCTCCCATGACCCGCATCACCTGCCCGTAGGGCACCGACTGATCGGCGCGAACGTAGAGCGGGCGATCGGGACGAGTGGCGGCGATCGCGCGCAGCTTCTCGGTCAGGGCATCGGCCGTCATCGGCGTGTCGTTGAGGAAGACCTGGCCGCCCTTGCCGACGTTCACGACGAGCTGCTCCTCCTGCCCGGCGAGCGGCCCGGCCGCGACCTTCGGCAGGTCGACGGCCACCCCCTGCTGCAGGATCGGGGCCGTCACCATGAAGATGATGAGCAGCACGAGCATCACGTCGACGAGCGGCGTGACGTTGATCTGCGAGATCGCGTCCGTCCCGGCGGGCGTCTGGTCGAAGGCCATTGCTATTTCAAGAAATGACGTTCGGCGATGTTGAGAAATTCAGAGGCGAAGGTGTCCATCTCGGCGGTGAGCACGCGCAGCTGGCGCGAGAACCGATTGTACATCACGACGGCCGGGATGGCAGCTGCCAGTCCGACGGCGGTGGCGATCAAGGCCTCGGCGATACCGGGCGCCACGGCCTGGATGCTCGACGAGGTGGTGGTGGAGAGCCCGCGGAAGGCGGTCATGATGCCCCAGACGGTGCCGAAGAGACCGATGAACGGCGCCGTGCTCGCCGTCGTGGCGAGGAAGGTGAGACCGCGCTCGAGCCGTGTGACCTCCTGCGTCCGGGCGCGGTGCATCGCACGCTGCACGTTCTCGATGCCGCCGAGCTCGATCGTGTCTTCCTCACCACCGGGGTTGCCGCGCTTGCCCTTGGTGAGCCGCTGCAGCTCCTGATAGCCGCTGCGGAACACCTGCGCGACGGGGCTCTCCTTCAAATCCATGCTGGCGGTCTGGATGGTCGCCAGGTTCTTGGCGTCCCAGAAGATGTCGATGAAGCGCTCCGACTGGCGGCGCGCGCGGCGCATCTCGACCGACTTGGCGAGCGCGATGCCCCAGCAGCCGACCGAGAACGCGAGCAGGATGAGGAGGACGGCGCGGACCACGGGCCCGGAGCCGACGACCATGTCGAGGACGCTCTCCTGGCGACCGGGCAGCGTCTCGGCGAGCTGGGCCAGCACGGCGCCCCCCCAGGCGACGCTGGTCGAGAAGTCAGGAATCATCGCGTCCGGTGTGCCCTACAAGCGGCCCCGCCCCCCACCGACCGCGCGACCGTACTCCAGGGTCCGGGGGCAGTCAAACCCGCGGCGCCAAAGCGCTCCTTTGCTTGACCGACGGGGAACGAAGTGGGATGGATCTCGCGCAGGAGGTGGGGGGTTCATGGCGAAGATCCGCGTCGGGATCAACGGGTTCGGGCGCATCGGCAGGAACGTGCTGCGCGCTTGCCTCGGCGACGAGGCGCTCGAGTTCGTCGCGGTCAACGACATCACGAACGCAAAGACGCTTGCACACCTGCTGGCGTATGATTCCGTGCACGGACCGCTGCGCGAGCAGGTCCGCGCCGAGGACGACCGCCTCGCCGTTGGCGGCCGCACGGTCCGCGTCCTGGCCGAGCGGGACCCGGCGAAGCTCCCGTGGAAGGCGCTCGGCGTCGAGCTGGTGCTCGAGTCGAGCGGGCTCTTCACCGAGCGCGAGAAGGCGGCGAAGCACCTCGAGGCCGGGGCAAAGAAGGTCATCATCTCGGCGCCGTCCAAGAACGCCGACCTCACCATCTGCTACGGCGTGAACCACACCGCCTACGATCCCCGCAGCCACCACGTCGTCTCCAACGCCTCCTGCACCACCAACTGCCTGGCGCCGCTCGCCAAGGTGCTGCACGAGACCTTCGGCGTGCGCCGCGGCCTGATGACGACGGTCCACTCCTACACCAACGACCAGCGCATCCTCGACCTGCCCCACGAGGACCTGCGGCGCGCCCGCGCCGCCGCCCTCTCCATGATCCCCACCAGCACCGGCGCCGCGCGCGCGATCGGGCTCGTGATCCCGGCGCTCAACGGCAAGCTCGACGGCATGGCGGTACGCGTCCCCACGCCCAACGTCTCGCTCGTCGACCTCACGGCCGAGCTCGAGAAGCCGGCGACCGAGCAGACGGTCAACGCGGCCATGCGGGAAGCGGCGAACGGACCGCTCAAAGGCATCCTGTACTATTGCGAGGAGCCGCTCGTGTCGGCGGACTTCAACGGCACGCCGTACTCGTCGATCTTCGACAGCCTGCTCACGCGGGTGATCGACAAGACGTTCTGCAAGGTGCTGTCCTGGTACGACAACGAGTGGGGCTTCTCGATGCGCATGCGGGACGTGGCGTTGCTCGTCGGCCGAAGCCTCGCCTGAAGGCGGCGGCCGCGTGCGCTCGGTCGCGGACCTCGACGTCGGCGGCAAGCGGGTCTTCATCCGCGCCGATCTGAACGTCCCGCTCGCCGACGGGCGCATCGGCGACGCCACCCGCATCGACGCCACGCTGCCGACCATCCGCTTCGTCCTCCACAATGGCGGGCGACCCGTCGTCGCCTCGCACCTCGGGCGCCCGCAGGGGCAGCGGCGCCCGGAGCTGTCGCTCGCGCCGGTCGCCGAGTACCTCGGGCGGGCGCTCGGGCGGCGCGTGGAGCTCGCGCCGGACTGCATCGGCGAGGCGACGGAGCGGCTCGTCGGCGGGGCGGCGGGCCCGGTGGTCCTCGAGAACCTGCGCTTCCACCCCGAGGAGGAGAAGAACGACCCGGGCTTCGCGCGCCAGCTCGCCCGCCTGGCCGACGTCTACGTGAACGACGCCTTTGGGGCAGCGCATCGCGCCCACGCGTCGACCGCGGGCATGGCGCGGCACTTCCGCGAGAAGGCGGCGGGCTTTCTCCTGCTGCGCGAGGTCGAGTTCCTCTCGAGGCTGCTCCAGGCTCCCGAGGCGCCGTTCGTGGCCGTGCTCGGGGGCGCCAAGGTGTCGGACAAGATCGGCGTGATCGAGAACCTCCTCGGCCGCGTCGACGCGTTCTGCATCGGCGGGGCGATGGCGTACACGTTCCTCCGCGCCCAGGGGAAGCCGGTCGGCCGCTCGCGCGTCGAGGAGGACAGGATCGCGCTCGCGCGGCATGCGCTCGAGCGCGCCGCCGACAAGGGGGTACGCGTGCTCCTGCCCCTGGACCACGTGGCGGCCGACCGGATCGACACCGGCGCCCGCACCGCTGTCGTCTCCGCCGATGCGTTCCCGCCCGACCTCCTCGGCGTCGACATCGGTCCGGCCACCACCGAGGCGTTCCGCGCCGAGATCGCCCGGGCACGGACCGTCTTCTGGAACGGCCCGATGGGCATCTTCGAGGTGGAGGCGTTCGGCCGCGGCACGCTGGCCGTCGCGCGCGCGCTCGCCGCCTCGCGTGCCACGACGGTGGTGGGCGGCGGCGACTCGATCGCGGCGCTGGCGCACGCGGGCGCGCTCGCCTCGGTCACGCACGTCTCCACCGGGGGCGGTGCGTCGCTCGAGTTCCTCGAGGGACGCGAGCTCCCCGGGGTGCACGCGCTCGACGAGCCTGCGACGGAGCCGCTCACATGAATCGCACCCCGCTGATCGCCGGCAACTGGAAGATGCACGGGACGCGCGACGAGGCCGTGGCGCTCGCCAGGGCGCTCGCCGAGACGGTCGGGCGCGTCACCGGCCGCGAGGTGGCGATCGCCCCGCCCTTCACGGCCCTCGAGCCGGTCGCCCGCGAGATCGCCGGCACGCAGATCCGTCTCGGGGCACAGAACGTCCACTGGGAGCCGAAGGGCGCCTACACCGGCGAGATATCGACGGCGATGGTGCGCGAGGCGGGGTGCACGTACGTCATCATCGGGCACTCCGAGCGCCGCCAGCACTTCGGCGAGACCGACGAGACCGTGAATCGCCGGCTGCACGCCGTCCTCGGCGCCGAGCTCGTGCCGATCGTGTGCGTCGGCGAGACGCTCGCCGAGCGCGACGCCGACGCGACCGCCGCGATCGTCGAGCGGCAGGTGGCGAGCGCCTTCGCCGGCGCCTCGTCCGCCCAGATCGCCCGGTGCGTCATCGCCTACGAGCCCGTCTGGGCCATCGGCACGGGCGTCACCGCAACGCCTGGCCAGGCGCAGGAAGTGCACCACGCGATCCGCCGCCAGCTCGTGGGACTTGCCTCGGACACGACGGCCGGGCGCATCCGCATCCTCTATGGCGGCAGCGTGAAAGCCGCTAATATCGATACCCTCATGGCCGAGCCCGACATCGACGGCGCGCTCGTCGGGGGCGCGAGCCTGGACCCGGCCGAGTTCACGCGAATCGTCCGTTACGAGGAGAAGCCGCAATGATGGGAATGCTCTACAGCTACGTGATCCCCGCGATCCACGTCTTCGCCTGTTTCTTCCTGATCGTCGTGGTGCTGCTCCAGACCGGCAAGGGCGCCGACATGGGTGCGGTCTTCGGCGGCGGCAGCCAGACGCTCTTCGGCTCGAGCGGCGCGGGCAACTTCTTGACCAAGCTCACCGCCGGCACGGCGATCGCCTTCATGGTGACGTCGCTCATCCTGACCTACGGCGCGAGCCGGAACCCCAGCTCCACCCTGGTCCACCGCCTGCCCGCCACGGCCGCCGAGCCGGCGCCCGCGGCTCCTCCCGAGGCGGCGGGCGAACCGTCGTCGCCGCCGGCCGGAGCGGAGGCGCCTGCCGAGGCGCCGGCGGAAGCGCCGCCTGCGGGACAGCAGTAGGCGCCGGGGCGCGTGCTCGACAGCGTCGGGGGCCTTTGTTAGGAGCGGTGCTCCCCCTTGTGCGAGGATGGCGGAATTGGCAGACGCGCTAGTTTGAGGGGCTAGTGGGCTAAACACCCGTGGGGGTTCAAGTCCCCCTCCTCGCATTCCGGCAGCTTCGCGAAGTCGCGTACTTGCGGAGTCTGCTCCCTGTGACTTCCCCTCCAGGGGGAGCCCAAACGGACGTTTTCGAGCCCGAAAAACGAGCTGTCTTGTTGGGGAACGCGGTTCACCTCACCTATCGCTCGTGCTGAGCCACGGTTCGACTTGGCTCCGAGCGTTCCCGACCGCCCTGCCAACCGCTTCGGCACAGGCCGCCGAGATACGTCCCCTCTTCGCGGCCCCACGCGCAATCGTGGCGGACCTCTGCAGCCGCTTCATCACCCGGGTAACGCCACTCTTCGCCTTCCTCTCGCTGTCCGTGCTCGCTACCTGCTCGAGCAAACGGAGCGCCTGGCGAATCCGTCGATTCAGCCCGGCAGGCAGCTGCTCGCTCTCGCAGAGCGGCCCCGCCACCGCCAGCGCGACCGCCGCGCAGACGTCCCCACAGACGGACGCGCAGGGAGCCGTCGAACCCACGGCCGAGCCCTCGACCACACATCCGTGATCTGCCTCGCCCTGCGCCAGACTGATGCTCGTGACTTCGAGCTGGAGGGTGTCAGCGATCTTACCGAAAACGATCGCAGTCACAGCCGAGTTCTCGAAGGCAGCAAGCGTGCTCGGAATCTCAAAGTTGCTGAAGAACAGCAAATCAGCGTCGGCTGCTCGATCGATGTTGGCGTTCTGCGTCGAGACGATGGCCACGGGTCCCGCGAAGGGCCCGATGCCGCCTCCGGCAGAGAGATGCATGGTGACGCCGAAGATCAACGAGGCGGGACTGTTCGGTCCGTTGAAGTACGTGAGGGTCCCGAGCGCGAAGACCTGACCCGGAGCCACGTCGCCGAAGGAGTTGCCGGTGAATGTCAGGGCACTGGGGGCGACCGTGCCGCCGTTGTCGTCGTTCCAGGCGACGCTGGACGTGTCGAAGCCGGAACCAACGGCAGCGGCCGTGTTGTCGCGAGGGACCGGCTGATGAGTGCCGGCTTGGAGGAAGTCCCCGGACAGCACTGGGCTGTCGAAGAAGCCCGTGATGGTTCCGGAGTAGCTCGGGGTGGCGGCGCCCGGCGTCGGTGGGACGACCATCGAGGGGGCAAGCAAGCAAACGATGCCGACGATCGTGATTCGTAGAGGCTGCTTCATGACCTCCCCTTTCAGCTCACGGCTCTCGCACGGCCACGCGGCACACGTCCATCCCCTGCCTCACTCGACCCGCACCTCGCAGAGCGCGAGCGGCGTACTATCGGAGCGAGCGGGCAAACGCGCTCTCATGGGGCCCGGAGGACCGGAACGACGTCGGATCCTCGTCTCGAACCTTCTCGTTCCCGGCGACAACCTCCTCAGACCAGCTTGAGCTGGATGAGTCTCTTGTCGATGGCGACGTCCTCTCGAACCGGATCGGGCCTGATCTTCCAGAACTGGATGAGATCGGTCCCGATGATCACCTCTTCCGAGAGGTGACGCGCCACGATGAAGGTGTGCGCGATAGGCACACCCTTCAGCTGGAAGAAGAGACCCACCATCTCGTTCGTGGTGAGTCGCCCCTTCCGTCGCCCAGCTGAAACGTCCACGCGGTCGGCGATCTCAGCAGCCTTCCGACTCTGCGGGCGACGTCGCGGCGGATCAGCGACTTCGAGGCGCCGGTATCGAAGAGGGCCTCGACGGCGCGGAACTCCCCGGTCGCCGCGAATACGAATCGTCTTCGTGACATTCCCATCCGGGGAGAGGCTAGGCGCGCACGCGCCCCGGGTCAACGCACCAACCCTGTGGGGACCGCGATCGGGCGGTGTACTGGTCCATCGCCTCACACCGACCCAGAGCACCGTGCTGACACGGGTGAGAGCGGCACGGGCAAGGAGGTCGTAGCGCGCGCCACTGCGCTTCCAGCCGCGCGGCGTTCGCACCCGCGGTCATCGCCGTCGAGACGTAGGTGTCCTTCGTCGTGAAGCGCGTTCAGCGCGGGTAGGGGGACACCGGCGTCGGCGAGGTGGGCACGAGGCGGTGGAACGCTCCGCTCCACCTCGTCGCGGGCGAGCGTCTCCGGGGTGGCGCCGTGGAGCGGGCTCGACTCGTCGATCGGGGGCATGCTCCCAAGCCGCCGCGTTACAAACCGCCATCCGACCGGAATCCCGACGAGTTCGAGTGAGATAGCTTGCTCGTGAATGGGGGGCCATGTGGCGTCCCCCCGACGCACCACGATCGGACCCCGGCACGAGCATTGCTATTCGCGGCGGCAGTCGAATGGGGACTTGCCGCCCGCGCAGCCGGACGTGATTTGAGCGACGAAAAGATGACGATCGCCGCAGCGAAGACGCCACCCGTCCGAACCGAACGGGGCGCGCCGGCGGACGACCGGAACTTCGATCATCTCCACGCTCGCGGACGCGCCGGTCTCTGGGCCTTCTTCGTCGCGGTCACGGTCCTGACCATACAGGACTTCCGGCTGCCGAACGGCGGACCCGTATCCTTGCATCTCGTCCGTCTCGTCGAGTTCCTGCTCATTGGCGCCGGCGCAGAAGTGAACCGACGGCGCCCGCCTCCCCGCCCCGCCATCGCGGTGGGTGTCGCCCTCGTCAGCGGCATCTACGTCACCTCCGCGATCAGCGGCTATCTCCGCAACGACGCCCAGACTCAGCTCGTCACCGATCTCGCAATCGCGTTCGCGACGGCGACGACCATGCCGTGGGGCCCCTGGTGGCAGCTGATCACACTCCTGGCGGCGGGTCTCTCCGCCGCCGTCGCGTGGCTCCTGGTCTACGGCACGTTCGGCAACGTGAGCGTCCATCTGCTGACCGGGATCGCCATCGCGTACCTCGTGTCGATCTACATCGCGTATCAGCTGCAGCACTACCGCGCCGAGCGAGACGACGCCGAGGGTGCGCTGCGGGCCAGCGAGGAGCGCTTCCGGGCGCTCATCGAACGGGGCTCGGATACCATCACGATCGTCGATGCCGTCGGCGGCATCCTCTACGAGAGCCCATCGATCGAGCGCGTGCTCGGCTACCGACCGGAAGAGCTGATCGGCCGCCCTGTGCTCGATTATATCCATCCCGACGACGTCGCACGCGTTCGCTCACTTGTGCTCGGTGCCCGCGAGACGGCCTCGATGGAGTGTCGCTCCCGGCGCAAGGACGGCACGTGGTGCGACATCGAGGCCGTCGCGAGAAATCTCCTCGACTACCCCGCCGTGCGCGGCATCGTCATCAACTGGCGCGACGTCGGCGAGCGCAAGCGCGCCGAGCACGAGCGGGCCGTCTACATGCGCGATCTCGCGGAGGCGCGCGATACGGCGCTGGCGGCGACTCGGGCGAAGTCGGACTTCCTCGCGAACACGAGCCACGAGATCCGGTCGCCCATGCACGTCTTCATCGGCATGACCGACATGGCGCTCGACACGAACCTCGAGCCGGAAGCCCGGGAGTATCTCGGGCGCGCACGTTCCGCCGCCGTGGCACTCCTCGCCATCATCAACGACATCCTCGATCTCTCGAAGATCGAGGCAGGCAAGCTCGAGATCGAGCGCGGCCCGCTGGATGTCGGCGCAACGATCCGCGAGATCGTCCACCTGCTCGAGCCCTCCGCCGCCGCGAAGGGTCTCGCGCTCGCCTGCCGTGTCGATGCGGGCCTGCACCGCGAGCTCGCCGGTGACGCGGGTCGGCTCCGGCAGGTGCTCACGAACCTCGTGGGGAACGCGATCAAGTTCACCGAGCGCGGCCAGGTCGCGATCGAGGCCCGCGCAGTGCGCGAGACCCCGTCACACGTCGCCGTTCTCTTCGCGGTGCACGACACCGGCATCGGCATCGCGCCCGAGCGCCAGACGGCCGTGTTCGAGAGCTTCACCCAAGCCGACGGCAGCACGACACGGAAGTACGGCGGAACGGGTCTCGGACTCACGATCTCGCGCCGGCTGGTAGAGCTGATGGGCGGTGAGCTCCGACTGGAGAGCACGGTGGGCCGGGGCAGCACGTTGTCGTTCACCCTGGATCTCACCCGCGGGTCCGGGGCGAAGGATGCCGTCTCGGTCGCGGCGCGGTCTGCGGCGTCGGCCGCCTAGCGTTCCGTTAGCCCCTGTGGCCGGGTGGCGCCTCAGCCTGCGAGGACCAGCCGGTACCCGAGGTCAAGCTCGACGAGGTCGAGAAGGTCATGGTATCGCGCGCCCCAGCGACCGCTGGCGAGGTCCGCAGCAAGTCGGCTCACTGCCGCGGCAACTTCGTCCTGGTCGAGCAGGGCAAGAGCAGAGATTGCCGCGCGTACGCCGCTGTCGAGGTAGGCGTGCGGCCGTGACCAGTAGGCACCGAAGAAGCCGTCGGTGCAATCGGCCGGCACGGGCAGCGCGACGATGGCAGTGGCCTGGAGTTGGCGCGTCACCGTGTCGAGCGTCGCCAGCGCAGCTTCATGCGCGGCGACCTGAGGTAAGTAGTCGCGAACGAACCAGAACCGGTCAGAGAACATGCCGGGGTGCCATGTGACCACCACCTGCCGTCGCGCAACCCGGCGCATCTCGGCCAACCCCGCGATCGGGTCTCTCCAGTGGTGGACGGCGAACACGGCGAGCGCCGCGTCAACGGCATCATCCGGAAGCGGGAGGGCTTCCGCCACAGCTCGGACAGCCGGAGCCGCGCCGGTTGGGCGCTGGTCGATCATGCGCCGCGACGGCTCAACGGCGATCACCGTACGATCGGCCGGCTCGTAGGAACCGGTGCCCGGCCGACATTCACGACCGTCCTTGCGTCGCCGAGAGCAGCATGGATGCGGGCCGCCCAGCGGGGTTCGGGTCGACGCTTTTGGCCGTACGTCTCGGCGCAGTCGCGTACTTCACCGGGCAGGACTTCAAGCCGGCCCAGCGCCTCCCCGCCCGCGAGCGCACGCACTGGAATGGGTGGGGCGTTCATCGTTGACGCTGCGCCCACATGCTCTGGCTGTCCCGGTGGCTGACCATGGCGCCATGGCTGATGTGGTTTCTGGTCTATTGGGGCGTCGGGACTCGCTCCTACATTCCCGACGATCCTTCAGGAGAAGCACGAGATCATCGACAGAGGCCCGTACGGCATCGTCCGCCATCCCATCTACACAGCGACGCTGGTGTTTTACCTGGGAACGACGTTGGCGCTCTCTGCCTAGTGGACGTGGGCGCTGTTGACGGTCTTGTTGGTCGGCTACGTACTGAAGGCGCTGGACGAGGAGCGCTTCTTGGGCGCTAGTCTCTCTGCTGCGTATGAGGAGTACCGCCGCCGCGTGCCGTACCGCCTGCTTTCGGGAGTCTGGTGATCTCCATGAACGCACTTAGAATCATTCGGGCACGGGAGGAATCCTCTGCGCGTATCAACGATCTCATCGCGCGTTCCAAGTCATACTGGGGCTGGCCGGCGGAATATCTTGAGAAGGCCCTGCCGCTCCACAAGATCGAGCCCTCCTACCTGCGGAGCAACCAGTGCTTCGAGCTTCTGGACGTGACCGATGAGCTTGCCGCCTTTCTCGCCGTTGCGATCAGCGACGCGAAAGTCGTACTCGACAATCTATGGGTGCGGCCAGACCTCATCGGCAAAGGCGTCGGGAGGCAGGCGTGTGAGCATGTCTTTCGGTTGGCACGCGAACACGGCTGGACGGAGTTGTGGGTCGTCCCTGATCATCCCGCCATCGGCTTCTACGAGAAAATGGGGTTCTCGGATACAGGCGAACGGGTCTTGTCTCGTGTGCCCGGCGGCCCGGTGTTCCCTGTCTACCGCATCGAGTTGTGCGAGCCGTAACGGTCAGGAAGTCCACAGTAGCGGGCGCTCCAAATCCATCCGATATTGGCGAATTCGGACCGGCCGTTCACCTCGGCGCTAATGTGGTACCCCCGGGGACCGGGCGGGATGCGTCGGGCGCTCAGCGGGTCGTGTAGCCCCCGTTGGCGAAGATCGTCTGCCCGGTGATCCACCAGCCCTCGGTCGCGAGGAACTTGACGATGGGCACGATGTCGTGGATGTCCGTCAGCTTCCCGTTCATGCTGGCCGACTTGTGGTAGGCGACCGAATCTGGCGTCTCGGCGGGATAGAAGAACGGGGTGTCCATCGGACCCGGTGCGACGTTGTTCACCGAGATGCCCCGAGGACCAAACTCCTTCGCCGCCGCCCGCGTGAAGTGCTCGACCGGCGCCTTGCTGCCGGCGTAGGTCGAGTAGAGCCCGGTGAACGCGGCCAAGAGCGAGGTGAGAATCGTGATGATCTTGCCCCCGTTGGTCATCCGGCGTCCCGCCTCTTGGATGAAGAAGTACGCCGCCTTCGAGTTGACGGCGAACATCCGGTCGTAGTCCGCCTCGGTCGTTTCAAGGAAGGGCTTCTTGAGCACCATCCCCGCCGTGTTGACTGCTACATCGACGCGCCCGTATCGCTTCATCGCCTCATCGAACAGACGAACCACCTCGGCCACCTTGGTGAGGTCGCCCTGGATCGTGAAGGCGTCGCCGCCCGCCGCCTTGATGGCTTGCATCGTCTCCTCGGCTGCCCGTCTGGTTGCGTCGCTGTTGTAGTGGATGACGACGGCAGCACCGTCGGCACCAAAGGTCCGACTGATGAGCCCGCCCAGGTTCTTCGCGCCGCCACCGATGACGGCGACCTTCCCCGTCAACACTGTACTCGCCATGGGGTCGCCCTCCTTGGCAGGTGTCGTTCCGCATCTATCTGATCGCGATCTCTTCCCGCCCACAAGGGGGTGCTGAGGATGGCGGAACGGCGCTGGACTATCGATTGCCGGTGCGCTCACACCGGCGTCGGGGACGAGGCCGGCGGCTTTCTCGACCGCAGCGCATCGAGCGATCACGGCCCGCCGCCTACGATCAGCAGGAACAGGAGGCCCATCAGCATCGCGTAGTCGGTCCGCGCTTCGGAGGCCATGCTCCAGAAGCCATAGCGATTCAGTTGCGGGAGCGCGAAGCGACCGTACCGTGACCGAGTAGG
>VBKF01000095.1 GCA_005888095.1 Deltaproteobacteria bacterium
GTCGCGCACGTAGGCCGAGGGGTCGGGCGGGACGCTGCCGTCGAACGGGATGTACCCGCCCTTCGTGCACACCACGATCTGCTCGCGCGGGAAGCCGCCCTCCCGGACGAGGGCGGCGAGCGCCTGGCCGAGCACACGCTCGCTGCGCTGCGCGCGGTAGTTGATCGCGGTGTCGAAGAGGTTGCAGCCGAGGTTGGCCGCGTCGACGAGCGCCGCGCCGTAGCGCCGGTCGGTCTCGTCGTCCTCCTCGCCGAGGTAGGTGCCGAGGCCGATGGAGGAGACGAGGAGGCCGTCGAGCGGGCGGAAGTGGCTCGCCGGGACCTCCCGCGCGAGGGCCTCGCGGTAGGCTGCCGTGCCGGCGGCGGTCGCGCTCCGGCCGCCGCTCACGCGGGCAGCGCTCCGAGCGTCAGGCGCATCGGATAGACCTTCCGGTTGAGCGGGTTGACCATCAAGCCGAGCGTCTCGAGCGTCACGGCTCCGAGGAGCGGACCCTCGTCCACCTCTCCGAGCACCACGGGCGAGGTCGCCGTCATGCCGGCGAGGGTGAAGCGGCACTCGGAGACACCGCGGCCGATCGAGGAGCCGTCGGCCAGGCTGAACTCCGCCGTCCGCTCCGGCCTGAGCCCGAGGGGGTGCCAGACGCGCCTCGGCAGCACGGAGTAGACCGCGCCCGTATCGACGAGGAAGCGGACGCGTATCGACGTGCCTCGTCCGTCCCGGCGCGAAACCGTTCCCCGCACGTCGATGATCCCCACACCTCCGGGTCTTGCCCGCAGGGGATGCCGGTGGAATCCCTTCGGCAAGAGCACTGGCGGGCCTCAGCCGACCGCTGCTTCCGGGCGCCGCGCGTGGCGCTTGATGATCTCGCGCAGCCGCGGCGGGTCGATCGGCTTCTTGTAGATCACGTCCTCCACCCCCGCCATCCGGCTCCGCTTGATGATGTGGTCCTTGTCGAAGTGGAAGGCCGTCATGAGGACGACCGGAACGCCGGCGTGTCGCTCGCGCACGAGCTTGAAGAGCTCGTAGCCGTCGAGGTCCGGCATGACGACGTCGCTCAGCACGAGGTCGACCGTGGCGGTCTCCAGGCGCTTCAGCGCCTCCCGTCCCCCGGTTGCCACGACCACCGTGCAGCCCTCCTGGCTGAGGAGATCGCGCAGCGACTGGCAGACGCCGAGGTCGTCGTCGACCACCAGGATGCGGATGCCGATGAGCACCCGGTCGTGTGGTTCGCCGGCCGCCGGATGCCGCTCGACCGAGCCGGCGCGTTGCGCCCGGAGGTCGGTCATCTGCGTCCCCGGGAGGTACTCCCGCGTCGCGTACTCGGCGCCCTGGGCGAGCTCGGAGAGCTTGCTCACGATCCCCTGGATGCGCCCGAGCGCGGCATGGATGGAGTCGAGACGCTCGCTCTCGACGATGAAGTCCGCGTCCGAGGACACCTTGGCGACGTGCCCCTCGAGCAGGTTCAGGTTGTTGACGATGACCTCGAGGGGGTTGTTGATCTCGTGGGCGAGGCTGACCGCGACCTCGCCGAGGAGCGCCAGCTGGTCGTGGCGGCGGATCTCACGCAGGTCCTTGGCGAAGCCGACCGAGCCGGTCTCCGTTCCCTCGTCGTCGCGGATGATGCCGCCCGAGATCGCAACGGGGATGCGGGTGCCGTTCTTGGTGACGAAGACGGTCTCGTAGTTCTTGGCCTGTCCCGGCGGTTCGCCGTAGCCGAGCCGCATGGCGCTCATGACCTTGCGGGCCTCCGCGAGGTCGGGGTAGAGCCGGGTCACGTGCTGCCCGAGCACCTCCTCCGGCGTGTAGCAGAGCGTGCTCCGTGCTCCGTCGTTGTAGAAGATGATCGTCCCGGTGCGGTCCACGGCGACGATGATGTCGGGCGAGCTCGCGAGCAGCTTCTCGAGATAGGGAGACGGGAGACGGGGTACGGTGGGCATGCGCGGACGCGGGGCCGGATGGTAGGCCCCGGGGGCACGAGCGTCAAGGCTGCGCTGGCTTTCGTCCTGCTTGCCGGATGCTTCTGGCGCTCCTACGGCCGCGCCGTCGCCACCCACGTGGAGGTGCTGCTCGGCATGGCGCGCAAGGGCGTCGACCTGGTGGCGAACGCGCGCTTGACCGCCGAAAGCATGCCCGAGCTCACCTATCCCCTCGAGCGCGCGCAGGCGTTCGCGGAGACCGCGCGCGCGCGCGCCGCCGGCCGGCCGCCCGGCTCACTCCTGGCATTCGAGGCGCTGCTCGTCCGCTACCGGAGCTTTCTCGACGCGCTCGATCGCGTGCGCCGGCAGCAGAGCGGCGCCGCCGCGGGCCGCACCCTGCAGGCGCCGCTGGCGGCCGTCGAGGCGGCGGGCGAGGCCGTACGTGCCAGTCTCCGGAGCGAGGGGCGAATCAAGTAGCAGCCGCGCCGCTCGGGTCAGGAAGCCGGCGGTCGAACCAGCAGCGGCCGCACGCGTGCCGACGTGCGCTCCCGCGGTCGATTCAGGAAGGGAGAGAGAAGCAACATGAAGGGAGACAGCAGCAACGAGATCAGCGAGCCGAGCGGCGGTGTCGCGGGTGGCTCCAGCTCGAACGTGTAGCGATACTCGAGCCGGCCGTCGCCGAAGCGACAGGTGACCTCCTCAGGACTCTCGACGCGGATCACGATCGCCCGGTGGCCGGTCAGCCGCTCGATCACCATCTCCCCGCGTTGTGGCATATCAGTGGCCTCCTCCATCCGTTGACGCGACGGGGGTTTCCGTCGTTTATGGCATCCCTTAGTTGAACTCGCTCGTCAGAGGGCGAGTGGCCTGCGAGACTTCGTTCTCACGCGCGAGCGTCTCCAGCCGCCGGTCGAGCGCCGCAACGCGCCGGCGGAGGTCAGAGAGCTCGTGGCGCGAAGCCACGCCGAGCCACTCCGTGATCGTCTCCGTCAGACGGGTGGCGTCGCTCTCGAGCACCGCGAGGAGATGCGAGGGCTGCCCGCCGAGCCGGCGAAGCAGCTCGTCGGCCTGGCGGCGGGCTTCGGCGGACGCGTCGAGGGCATCCGCGGCGAGGCGTGAAGCCACCTCGCGGGGGCTTCCGCCGCGCACCAGCGTCTGCGCATCGTCCCACAGCCTGCCGACGAGCTGCGACCCCGCGTCTCCGAGCCGGACGACGGACGCGCGCACGCCGGCGCTCCACGCGGTTGCCTCTGCCATGATGGACCCCTCCCTGCGCCGTTGCCGCGCGCCTCGCCCGGTTCGGTTCGTTCGTCGTGATTCACGCATGCCGTCGAACCACCCCGGCCGCGCACCCCCCGGGCGCGACTGGCGGAAAGACCTGCTGTGTGGGAGCTAGATACCGATACTCCAGAGTGCGCCTCCGGGTCAAGGAAAAAATGACGGTAGGCGATACGGCCGATCCCCGGGAGGCCGGCAGGCCTCGACCTTGCGCCGCTCGCCCCTGGTCACTATGCTCGCCCGCTGCGGAGGAAGGAGGAGACGCCGCGATGGCTGCTGTGCCTGCAGAGCTCCGGCGCACGGGCTTCGCCGCCACGGAGCGGCGCGACGCGTGGTGGCTGGCGCCCCTCGTCCAGGGCCTGGTCCTCGCGGTGCTCATCGCCTACGCCAACTGGGCTGCGTTGCAGAACGCCAACTACCGGTGGGGAGGCTACCTCTCGCCCCTCTACTCGCCACTGATCACCGTCGACTGGCTCCCGCTGCCGCCGTCGTTGCTGATCCTCCTGCCGCCGGTGCTCTTCCGTGCGACGTGCTATTACTACCGCAAGGCCTACTACCGCTCCTACTTTCTCGACCCGCCCGCCTGCGCGGTCGGCGAGCTGCGCGGCGCCCGCTACCGGGGCGAGACCGCCTTTCCGCTCGTCCTCCAGAACCTCCACCGCTACCTCTTCTACATCACGTTCCTCTACCTCCCCTTCCTGTGGAGCGACGTGGTCCATGCCGCGAACTTCGGCGGCTCCTTCGGGGTCGGCCTCGGCACGCTGGTGATCCTCGCCAACACGACCGCACTGACGCTCTATAGCTTCTCCTGCCATTCGGCGCGCCACCTGCTCGGCGGCGGACTCGACTGCTTCTCGTGCAGTGCCGGTGCCCGCGCGCGCCACGCCGCCTGGAAGGGGGCGAGCGCGCTCAATGCCCGTCACATGCTGTTCGCCTGGATGAGCTTCTTCACGGTCTGCAGCGCAGACCTCTACGTGCGGCTCGTCGCCTCCGGCGTCATCCACGACATGCGCCTGCTCTAGCCGCTGCGCCGCCCTCCGATGGACCGCTTCGAGACCCAAACCTACGACGTGCTCGTGGTCGGCGCCGGCGGCGCGGGGCTGCGGGCCGCCATCGAGGCGGCGGAGCAGGGGATGTCCGTGGCGGTCGTCTGCAAGTCGCTCCTCGGGAAGGCGCACACGGTGATGGCCGAGGGAGGTGTGGCCGCGGCGCTCGCCACCACCGACGCCCGCGACAGCTGGAAGGTGCACTTCCGGGACACGATGCGTGGCGGCAAGCTGCTCAACGACTGGCGCATGGCGCAGCTCCTCGCCGTGGAGGCGCCGGCGCGGGTGCGCGAGCTGGAGGCCTGGGGGGCCCTCTTCGACCGCACGCCCGACGGCCGCATCCTGCAGCGGAACTTCGGCGGGCACCAGTACCCGCGGCTCGCCCACGTCGGCGACCGCACGGGGCTCGAGATGATCCGGACCCTGCAGGACAAGACCGTGCAGGCGCCGCGCATCGACGTTCTCATGGAGTCCACCGTCGCCCGGCTGCTGACCGGCGACGGGCGGATCACCGGGGCGCTCGCCTACCGGCGCGAGACCGGGCGGTTCCTCCTGCTCCGCACCAAGGCCGCGGTGCTCGCCACCGGCGGGATCGGCCGTGCCTACAAGATCAACAGCAACTCCTGGGAGTACACGGGCGACGGACACGCGCTGGCCTACGACGCCGGCGCCGACCTGATCGGCATGGAGTTCGTGCAGTTCCACCCCACCGGCATGGTCTGGCCGCTCAGCGTGCGCGGCATCCTGGTGACCGAGGGCGTGCGCGGTGAAGGCGGTGTCCTCAAGAACTCCCGCGGCGAGCGCTTCATGTTCCGCTACATCCCCGAGATGTTCCGCCGGGACTTCGCGGACACGGAGGAGGAGGCGGACCGCTGGGTGGCGGAAGTCGTTGCGGGCCGCAAGGCCGAGGCGCGCCGCCCCCCGGAGCTGCTGACCCGCGACGTGGTCGCTCGCGCCATCGCCCAGGAGGTCCGCGAGGGACGTGGAAGCCCGCACGGCGGGGCGTTCCTCGACATCGCCTCGCGCCGCAAGCCCGAGGAGATCCGCAAGAAGCTGCCGAGCATGTACCAGCAGTTCCTCGAGCTGGCGGACGTCGACATCACGCGCGAGCCGATGGAGGTCGGCCCGACGACGCACTACATGATGGGCGGCGTGAAGGTCGATCCGGAGACCCAGGCGGCCACCGTCCCCGGGCTCTTCGCGGCCGGCGAGGTGGCGGGCGGCCTCCACGGCGCCAACCGCCTCGGCGGCAACTCGCTGAGCGACCTGCTGGTGTTCGGCCGCCGGGCGGGCCTCGGGGCGGCGACGTATGCCCGCGCCGTCACGAGCGAGCCGCGGGTCGACGCCGGCCGGGTCGATGCCATCGCCGCCGAGCTGCTGGCGCCCTTCGAGCGGCGTGCCGGGGAGAGCCCCTATGCGGTGCAGGACGCGCTGCAGGACATGATGGGGACCTACGTCGGCATCGCGCGCAGCGCGGACGACCTCCAGGGGGCGCTCGCCGGGATCGAGCAGCTGCGGGCGCGCGCGGCGCGAGCCGGCGTCGACGGCAACCGCCAGTACAACCCCGGCTGGCACACGGCGCTCGACCTGCGCAACCTGCTCACGGTGAGCGAGGCCGTGACGCGCGCGGCGCTCGCCCGGCGCGAGAGCCGCGGCGCCCACACGCGCGTCGAGTACCCCGACTCGGACCCGCAGCTCGGGCGGGTGAACGTGGTGGTGCGCCGGGAGGGTGATGCGATGACCGTCCGCGAGGAGCCCATCCCGCCGGTCCCGGACGAGCTGCGGCAAATCCTGGAGGGGAAGGACTGAGGTCGATGGAAACGGTGCTGAGGATCTTCCGCGGCGACGGGACGACAGGCGCCTTCCGCGACTACACCGTCCCGCTTCACGAGGGGATGGTCGTGCTCGACGCCGTCCACTGGGTACAGGCCCACCAGGCGAGCGACCTCGCCTGCCGGTGGAACTGCAAGGCCGGGCGGTGCGGCTCGTGCAGCGCCGAGGTGAACGGCAAGCCGCGGCTCATGTGCATGACGCGGATGGACCACTTCCCGCCTGGCGAGGCGATCACGCTGGCGCCCATGAAGGCGTTCCCGGTCATGAAGGATCTCGTGTGCGACGTGTCCTGGAACTACGGGGTGAACAAGCGTGTCCCGGCGTTCCAGCCGCGGCCGCCCGAGCCCGACGGCACCTGGCGCATGCAGCAGGTCGACATCGATCGGGTGCAGGAGTTTCGCAAGTGCATCGAATGCTTCCTCTGCCAGGACGTGTGTCACGTGCTCCGCGACCACGACCGCAAGGATCGCTTCGCGGGCCCCCGCTTCCTCGTCCGTCTGGCGGGCCTCGAGATGCACCCGCTCGACGTCGCCTCGCGCACCGCTCACCTCAAGGAGGAGGCCGGGATCGGTTTCTGCAACATCACGAAGTGCTGCACGGAGGTCTGCCCCGAGTCGATCCACATCACCGACAATGCCATCATCCCGCTGAAGGAACGCGTCGTGGACGACTTCTACGACCCGCTGCGCCGCCTCTGGCGCCGGCTCCGGGGCACGTCCTGACGAGACCGAGAGGGGTCGCGATGGACTATGCCCTCAAGCAGATCCTCCCGAGCGGGATCCCGGCGGCGCTCGAGAAGGCCGACAAGTACCGCGAGCTGAACCAGCCGTCGGAGGCCGAGAGCATCTGCCGCGACGTGCTCGCGATCGACCCCGCCAACCAGCTGGCGCACCGCATCCTCGGCCTGGCGCTCACGGACCAGCTCGAGGCGTCGACCGCCACCCGCTTCAGCGAGGCCCAGCAGGTCTTCGCGCGGCTCGGCGATCCCTACGAGCGCGCCTTCTACGGCGGTCTCGCGTGCGAGCGGCAGGCGAAGGCGCAGCTCGCCGCCGGCCTGCCGCTCGGCTCGATCCGTCCGCTGTTCGACCAGGCACTCGCGCGCTACGCCGAGGCCGAGCGGCTGCGGCCGCCGGGGAACGACGACGCCATCCTGCGCTGGAACAGCTGCGTGCGGGCGCTCCAGGCGGCCGGTCGCCCGTCGCCGGAGCCGGGGGCGGACTGGGAAATGGACTTCGTGCCGCACCAGCGCTGAGCGTGCGACTCCGCGTGGCCGTGGGGCGGGCGTTCAACCGCGCGGCAGGAGCGTGACGCGCTTGTCGTCCTTCAAGGTCGCGAGCAGCGCGGAGACCGACTGGCCGAGCTGGGGGTGCACGACGTGCGGGGCCAGCTCGGCAAGCGGCAGCAGGACGAAGCGACGCTTGTGCAGCTCCGGGTGCGGGATCTTGAGCGTGCGCGTGTCGACGATCTCGTGGTTGCAGAAGAGGATGTCGAGGTCGATGATGCGGGAGCCCCAGCGCTTGCCCTTCACGCGCTTGCGCCCCATGGCCTTCTCGATCGCCTTCAGCTTCTTCAAGAGATCCTCGGCGGCGAGCTCGGTCTCGATCTCGATCACGCTGTTGACGAACCACGTCTTCGCGTCGCCGAGCGGCTCGCTCTCGTAGAGCGAGGAGGCGCGCACGACGCGCGTGCCGGGCAGCTTCGACACGCGGTCGACGGCCTCGTGCGTGTTCGCCTTCCGGTCGCCCAGGTTCGAGCCGATGCCGATGTAGACGCGGTGGGGCATGCACTGGCTCGCGGACCGTGCGGCGTCCTAGAGCCGGAGGCCTCCGAGCCGCTCCACCGCCTCGCGCAACCGTTCCGTCCGGGTACACAACGTCAGCCGGATGTATCCCTCGCCCGCCTCGCCGAAACCGTTCCCGGGCGTCACCACGACGCCGGCCTCGGTGAGGCAGCGGGTGGCGAGCGCCGCGGCCGTCGTGCCGCGCGGCACCGGCACCCAGACGTAGAAGGTGCCCGCGGGGGGGTCGCACGGGAGGCCGACGGTGCCGAGGCCGGCGACGAGCACGTCGCGGCGCTCGCGGTAGGTCGCTCGCAGGCGCTCGACGACCGCGTAGTCCCCCGAAAGCGCGGCGATCGCCGCTTCCTGGACCGCCTGGAAGACGCCCGAGTCGACGTTCGTCTTCACCTGGCCGAGCCCCGCGATCAGCTGCGGGTTGCCGACCGCGAACCCGACCCGCCAGCCCGTCATGTTGAAGGTCTTCGAGAGCGAGTGAAACTCGATCGCGACGTCGCGGCCGCCGGGAATCTCGAGGATGCTCGGCGGCCGCGCGCCGAAGTAGATCTCGGCGTAGGCGGCGTCGTGGCAGAGGATCACGCCGTGACGCTCGGCGAAGCGAATGGCATCGGCGAAGAAGGCAGCCGGCGCGACGGCGGCGGTGGGGTTGTTCGGGTAGTTGAGCCAGAGGAGCTTCGCGGCGCGCGCGACGTCGGCGGGAATCGCGGCGAGATCGGGGAGGAACGCGTTCTCGTGCCGGAGGGGCAGCCGGTAGGTCTGGCCGCCGTTGAACGCCGCGCCAATGTGGTAGACGGGATAGCCCGGGTCGGGGACCAGCACGATGTCGCCCGGGTCGACGAAGGCGACCGCCATGTTCGCGATCCCCTCCTTGGAGCCGATGAGCGACACGACCTCGGTCGCCGGGTCGACCCGCACCCCGTAGCGCTGCGCCATCCACTCCGCTGCCGCCTGACGGAAGGCGAGCAGGCCCTCGTAGTCGGGATAGCGATGGTTGGCGGGCTTGCCGGCGGCCTCGGCGAGCCGCGCCACGATGTGCGCGGGCGTCGGCGTGTCCGGATCGCCGACGCCGAGGTTGATGACGTCCACGCCGCGCCCGAGGAGCTCCTTCTTCACCCGATCTATCGAAGCGAAGAGGTAAGGCGGAAGGCTCTGGATTCGCTGGGATTTTTTGATCTGAATCGTCTCGGGCCCCCGCGGCGGTCTCGCTTCTAGCCGAGACAGGGGCGTTTTACAAACGTCGGTTCTTTACAGCCCCAGGACGTCGCGCATCGAGTACACGCCCGTCCGCTGCTCGGCCACCCAGCGCGCCGCGCGCAGCGCGCCGCGCGCCAGACACTCGCGGCTCTGCGCGCGGTGGACGAGTTCCAGCCGCTCGCCGAGGCCGCCGAAGACGACGGTGTGATCGCCGACCACGTCGCCGGCGCGCAACGCGACCACGCCGATCTCCTGCGGGCCACGGGCGCCGACGAGCCCCTGGCGGGCGAGCACCCCGACGCGCGTGAAGTCGCGCCCGCGCGCCGCGGCGATCGCGCGCCCGAGCGCGATCGCCGTGCCGCTCGGCGCGTCTTTCTTGTCGTGATGGTGGAGCTCGACGATCTCGGCCTCGAAGCCGTCGCCCAGGAGACGCGCCGCCTGCGCGACGAGCTCGGTCAGCACCGTCACGCCGACGCTCATGTTGGGCGCGATGACGGCGCGCGTGCGCCCGGCGTGCGCGCGCAGCTCGCGGTCCTGCTCGGGGTTGAGCCCCGTCGTGCCGACGACCAGCGCGGCGCGGCGCTCGGCGGCCACCCGCGCGTGCGCGATCGTCGCCTCGGGAGCAGTGAAGTCGAGCACGACCTGCTCGGGACGGCAGATCGCGCCGAGCTCTCCCACGATGGACACTCCGAGCGCCGCACCGCCGGCCACCTCGCCCGCGTCGCGCCCCACCGCCGCGTGGCCGGCGGCCTCGACCGCGCCGGCGACCGCGAGGTGAGGGTCCTCGCGCGCCAGCGTGACGAGCAGCCGTCCCATGCGCCCCGCCGCCCCGCAGACGACGAGCGCGACGCGGTCAGACAAGCTCGTACTCCCGAAGGACGGTCTCGAGCTTCGCCCGCGTCGCGGCGCTCGCGCAGGTGAGCGGCAGGCGGAACTCCTCGGCGCACGCACCCATGATCGCGAGCGCGGTCTTCACCGGAATCGGGTTCACCTCGAGGCTCATCGCGTGCACGAGCGGCAGGAGCCGGTGCATGAGGGACCGGCCGCGCTCGAGGTCGCCGGCGAGCAGCGCCTCGGCCAGCTCGGCGAACTCGTGCGGCACGAGGTTGGCGGTGACGGCGATCACGCCCTTGCCGCCCACCGCCATGATGGGCAGCGTGAGGATGTCGTCGCCCGAATACACTGCGAAATCCGGGCCCGAGGTCTCGATGATCTCGAGCACCTGCGCGAGCGAGCCGCTCGCCTCCTTGACGCCGACGATGTTGCCGATGCGCGAGAGCCGCCCGATCGTCTCGGGGGTCATGTTCGAGGCCGTCCGGCCGGGGATGTTGTAGAGGATGATGGGCAGGCGGGTCGCCTCCGCCACGGCGGCGTAGTGGCGGTAGAGGCCCTCCTGCGTGGGCTTGTTGTAGTAGGGCGAGATCAGCAGCGCGGCGTCCGCGCCCGCCTCCTCGGCGCCGCGCGTGAGCCGGATCGCCTCGGCGGTGGAGTTGGAGCCCGTGCCGGCGATCACCGGGACCCGGCGGCGCGCCAGGCGGACCACCTCGCGCACCACCTCCACGTGCTCGTCGTGCGTGAGCGTGGCCGCCTCGCCGGTCGAGCCGCAGGGCACGAGCCCGTGCGTGCCGGCGTCGATCTGTCGCTCGACGAGCGCCGCCAGCGCGCGCCGGTCGATCTCGCCCGCCCGGAAGGGCGTGACGAGCGCGGTCATGGAGCCCGTCAGCATCCTACACCTCGATGCGGCCTTCGAAGACCTCGACCGCGTCCCCGGTCATGTAGACGTGATCGTCGGGCCGCCAGTCGATGTGGAGCTCGCCGCCCGGGAGCCCGACCACGACCCGCCGCTCGGCCCGTCCCGTGCGTGCCGCGGCGGCCGCAGCCGCGCAGGCGCCCGTGCCGCAGGCGAGGGTCTCGCCCGCGCCGCGCTCCCACACCCGCATCAGGAGCCGATCGCGCGCCGTCACGCGGACGAACTCGGTGTTCACCCGCCGCGGGAAGAAGGGGTGGTGCTCGAAGCGCGGTCCGATCTCGCCGAGCGGCAGCCCCTCGACGTCGTCCACGAAGACGACGCAGTGCGGGTTGCCCATCGACACGCAGGTGACGCGGTACGCGCGCCCGGCGACCTCGAGCGGCCGCTCGACCACCTCGCCGTCGGCGGCCACCGGGATCTGCCGGCCGTCCCAGACCGGCACGCCCATGTCCACGGTGACGCGTGCGACCCGCCCGCCGGCGAGCTCGGCCTCGACCGTCTTCACGCCCGCATCGGTCTCGATGCGGAGCGGGTTCGCCCGTGCGAGCCCGCGGTCGTGGACGAACTTCGCCAGCCCGCGGATGCCGTTGCCGCACATCTCGGGGCGGCTGCCGTCGGCATTGTAGATGACCATGCGGCAGTCGCCGCCGTCGGCCGGCGGCAGCAGCAGGATGAGGCCGTCGGCGCCGATGCCGCGGCGCCGATCGCAGAGCCGCGGCGCCAGCGCCGCGGGGTCGCCGGGGAAACCCTCGCGCGCGTCGACGTAGACGAAGTCGTTCGCCGTGCCGTGCAGCTTCGCGAAGCGCAGCGTCGCCATGTGTCAGCCGAGTTCCGGAGGGATGCGCTCGCCGCGGACCAGGTCCTCGAGTGTCTCGCGCTCCCTTACAATGTGGTGGCGCGGACCGTCAATCAGCACGGCCGCGGGACGGGGCCGCGCGTTGTAGTTCGAGGCCATCACGTAGCCGTAGGCGCCGGCGCTCATGACGGCCAGGAGGTCGCCGGGCGCGGGCTCCTCGAGCTCGCGGTCCCTGGCGAGGAAGTCGCCGCTCTCGCACACCGGCCCCACGACGTCGGCGACGATGGTGGAAGCGCCGCGCGGACGCACCGGCTGGATCGCCTGGTAGGAGCCGTAGAGCGCCGGCCGCACGAGATCGTTCATCGCGCCGTCCACGACCACGAAACGCTTGGCAGGGGTGTCCTTGCGGTAGAGGACGCGCGTGAGGAGCACGCCCGCGTTTCCCACCACGGCCCGGCCCGGCTCGAGCACGAGCGTGCAATCGAGGCCGCGGAGCCCCGCCTGGATCGCCGCGGCGTACGCGGCCGGCGTGGGCGGCGTCTCGTCCTTGTACGTGATGCCGAGCCCGCCGCCGAAGTCGAGGTAGCGGAGCATGAAGCCGTCGGCGACCAGCCGCCCGGCCAGCTCGCGCACGCGTGCGAGCGCGTCGACGAAAGGTGCCACCTCGGTCAGCTGCGACCCGATGTGGCAGTCGATGCCGACCACGTCCAGGTGCGGCATGGTCCGGGCCCGGGCGTAGTGCACGAGCGCCTCGCCGAAGTCGATCCCGAACTTGCTCTTCTTGAGGCCGGTCGCGATGTAGGGATGGGTCTTCGGGTCGACGTCGGGGTTCACGCGGAGGCTGACCGGCGCGCGCACCCGGCGCCGCGCCGCCACGCGCTCGACGGCGTCGAGCTCCTGCGGCGACTCGACGTTGATCATGAGGAGGTTCGCGTCGAGCGCGGCCTCGAGCTCCGCGTCGCTCTTGCCCACGCCCGAGAAGACGATCTTCCGGCCGTCGGCGCCGGCGCGGAGCGCCTTCCAGAGCTCGCCCTGCGACACGACGTCGAAGCCCGCTCCCTCGCGCGCCAGGAGACGCAGGATGGCGAGGTGGTCGTTCGCCTTGACGGCGAAGCAGACGAGGTGCGGGACAGCCCCAAAGGCGGCGTCGAAAGCACGAAAACGATCGAGGATCGCCGCCTGGCTGTACACGTAGAGCGGAGTGCCGAGCGAGGCGGCGAGGGCGGCGAGCGGGACGTCCTCGCAGTGAAGCTCGCCGGCGCGGTAGGTGAAGTGACTCATGGGGTTCCCTTGCCTGCCTGGTAGAGGATCGCGACCGGGCCCGCGGGCGCGCTCCGCGACCCGTCGCGCGTGACCGCGATCACGCGGTAGAGGTAGCGCTCGCCTGCCTTGACCTCCTGGTCGAGCCATTCGAGGCGCCGCTCCTTGCGGAAGCGGAAGCGGTCCTCGAGGACGACGGTGGCGACGCGCGCGAACCCGGACGGTGGCCCCTCACCCGGCGCCCGCTCGACCAGGAAGCGGTCGAGGTCGTGCATGCGCTGCCCGCCCGTGTAGAGCAGCGGCCGGAGCCAGGTGAGGCGTACACCCTCGGGCGTGCTTGCGGCGGCGAGCGTGGCCGGTGCGCGAGGCCGGACGGTCTCCGGCGCGACCGGCAGGCTCTTGCGGCCGCAGGCGGCGGCCAAGGACGCCAGCGTGACCGCGAGCGCGATCGCGACGCGCCTCACGGGGCGGCCTCCCGGCTGGCGCGTGCCAGCTGGCGGCGGACTTCCTGGGGTGCGGTCCCGCCGAGCACGCGGCGGCGGGCCACCGACCGCTCGGGGGTGAGCCGGCGCAGGAGGGCGGGCGTCAGCAGGGGCGAGTGGCGGCGGAGGACTTCCGCGTCGATGTCGCGCAGCCCCGTGCCCGTCGCGAGGCAGTGGCGAACCAGCGCGCCGGTGATCTCGTGCGCGCGGCGGAACGGGACGCCGCGCTCGACCAGCAGGTCGGCGAGGTCGGTGGCGAGGAGGAGCCCGTCGGCCGCGGCACGCATGCGCCCGGTATCGAAGCGCAGGCGAGGGACGAGCGCCGCGAGCACGTCGAGCGATTCGCCGAGCGTGGCGGCGGCGTCGAAGAGGGCCGGCTTGTCCTCCTGCAGGTCGCGGTTGTAGGCGAGCGGCAGGCCCTTCAAGACGGTCAGGAGCGCGACCAGCGCGCCGATCGTCCGCCCGGTCTTGCCGCGCACCAGCTCGGCCACGTCCGGGTTCTTCTTCTGCGGCATCATCGAGCTGCCGGTGGCGAAGGCGTCGGGCAGCGCGACGAAGCCGAACTCCTCGGTCGCCCAGAGGACGATCTCCTCGGCCAGACGCGAGAGGTGCACGGCGGTGATCGCGGCCGCGGCCAGGAACTCGGCCGCGGCGTCGCGGTCGGCCACCGCGTCGACGCTGTTCGCGCTGATCCGGCGGAACCCCAGCTGGCGCGCGACGAAGCGGCGATCGATCGGAAAGCCGGCGCCCGCCAGGGCACCGGCGCCGAGCGGCAGCTCGTCGGCGCGCGCGCGGCAGTCGCGGAATCGCCCGCGGTCGCGCGCCAGCATCTCGCGATAGGCGAGCAGGTGATGGGCGAGGAGAATGGGTTGGGCGCGCTGGAGGTGCGTGTAGCCCGGCATGATGGCGCCCCGGTGGCGCGTCGCGAGGGCGACGAGCGCCTGCTGGAGCCGCCGGACCGCGCCGTCGAGCGCGTCGCACTCCGCGCGCAGCCAGAGGCGAAGGTCGAGCGCCACCTGGTCGTTGCGGCTGCGGCCGGTGTGCAGCTTGCCGCCGAGCGGCCCGAGGAGCTGCACGAGCCGCCGCTCGATCGCCATGTGGATGTCCTCGTCCGAGGCGAGAAAGCGGAAGCGGCCCGCATCGAGCTCGCGGCGGACGGCCCCGAGTCCCCGTTCGAGCCGCGCGCCCTCGCGGCGCGTCAGCAGCCGCGCGCGCACGAGCGCGCGGACGTGGGCCACGCTGCCCGCGATGTCGTGCGGGTAGAGGCGGCGGTCGACGGGAAGCGAGCCGGTGAACCGCTCGACGGCCGGCGCCGTCGGCGCCGCGATCCGTCCCGCCCAGGCCTTTGCCGCCCGCGCTCGCGCGCGGCTCCGCGTCATTTGCGCGTCTGTTCCACGAGGGTGCGCAGGCGGAGCCGGAGGCCGGCCAGGCGGATGAAGCCCCCTGCGTCCTCCTGGCGGTAGCCGCCCGCCTCGTCGAAGCTCACGAGCTGCGGGTCGTAGAGCGAGCGCGGCGCCTTGCGGCCGACGGTCCGCACGCTGCCGCGATAGAGCCGGAGCCGGGCCGTCCCGGAGACCGCACGCGCCGCCTCGTCGACCGCGGCCTGCAGCATCAGCCGCTCGGGCGCGAACCAGTAGCCGTAATAGACCATCTCGGCGTAGCGCGGCACGAGCGAGTCGCGGAGGTGCATGACCTCGCGGTCGAGCGTGAGCGACTCGACCGCCTGGAAGGCGGCGCGCAGCACCGTGCCGCCCGGCGTCTCGTAGACGCCGCGCGACTTCATGCCGACATAGCGGTTCTCGACCACGTCCACCCGCCCGACGCCGTGGGCCCCGGCGATGGCGTTCAGCCGGGCGAGGAGGGCGGCCGGCGACAAGCGCTCGCCGTTGACCGCGACGGGGACGCCGCCCTCGAGGTCGACGTCGACGTCCTCCGGCTGCTCGGGCGCGCGCTCGGGCGCGACCGTGAGCTGGAACATGTCGTCGTACGGCGGGCGCCAGGGATCCTCGAGGATGCCGCCTTCGTAGCTCACGTGGAGGAGGTTGCGGTCGGTGGAGTAGGGCTTCTCGGCCGTGGCCGCGACCGGGATGCGGTGGGCCTCGGCGTAGGCGATCAGGTCGGCGCGTCCCTTGAACTCCCACTCGCGCCAGGGCGCGATCACGGTGAGCTCGGGAGCGAGCGCCGCGTAGGCGAGCTCGAAGCGGACCTGGTCGTTGCCCTTGCCGGTGGCGCCGTGCGCGACGGCGTCGGCGCCTTCCCGGCGGGCGAGCTCGACCTGCCGCTTGGCGATGAGCGGGCGCGCGATCGAGGTGCCGAGCAGGTACTGGTTCTCGTAGATCGCACCCGCGCGCAGCATCGGGAAGACGTAGTCGCGGACGAATTCTTCGCGCAGGTCCTCGAGCACGAGCTTCGCGGCGCCGGTCCGGTGCGCCTTCTCCTCGAGGCCGCCGAGCTCCTCGCCCTGCCCGAGGTCGGCACAGAACGCCACCACCTCGGCCTGGTACCGCTCGACGAGCCAGCGGAGGATGACCGAGGTGTCGAGCCCGCCCGAGTAGGCGAGGACGATGCGGCGCACGGGCGCCTGGACCATGGCCGTCCCACCTACCACAGGGTCCGGGGGGAACCAACGTCGGACGCTCAAGAATCGAGCCCGATGCGCCGACATGAGTGGAAGGGGAGTGGTGCGGGATGAGCACGACTGTGGAACCGGCCCTCTGGCTGACCGTCCCGGGCGCACGCCCACGGGTGGCGCTCGGGTGGCTTGCCTGGCTCGGCGTCGCGGTCTGCGGTGCGCCGCCCGTGGTGGCGACGCTCGGGCCGGCCGGAGCTGCAATCGCCCTTCTCGCGGTCGGCTGGGTGCTGGCCCGTTCGCTGCCCGCGCCCCTCGAATGCCTCCGGCACTACCACCTGGACGACACGGAGGTCACGGCGATGGGGCCGGGCGCGAAGGTCCGTCGTCTCGCCTGGGATCGCGTCGAGACCGTCACCCAGCGCGGCCGCGCCCTCGGGCTCGCCGGCGACGGGATGCGGGTCGCGGTCCCGTTCCGCACCGTCGCCAAGACGACCCTCTGGAGCGCGGCCCTCGCCCGCGTGGTGCCCGAGTTGGCCACCGAGGTCTGGGAACGCCTCGAGGACGGCGAGGAGGTGCGGCTGGCGCCCGCGCTCGAGCCCGCGTGGGGTGCACTCGCCTGGTGGGCGTGGGCGCCGACGGCCGTCGCCGCCGTCGTCGTGGCGGGCGCCGGCGCGCTCGCGGTCGCCGCCGGCCTCGGGCTGGCGGAGCGCGCGGTGGCGCTCGCCGTGGCCCATGCCCGTCGCGTGCGACTCGACCGCGCGGGCATCGCGTTCCGCGGCGGCCGACGTGGCCGCGTGATCCCCTGGTCGCGCGTCCAGGTGGCCCGGGTCGAGCACGGCATCAGCGTCGCCGAGCGCGACGGGGCGCCGACGGTGATCCGCGCCGGCCTCAGGAACTTCTGGATCGCGCTCCCGGTGATCGAGCTGCGCGCCACGCTCGCGCCGCACTGCCCCCCGCGGGTGACCTTCCGGGCGCGCTGCGCCGACGGCGGGCTCGCCGTGGTGGGCGAGGTCGAGACGGTCGCCTGAGCGGAGCCGCGTTCGCGACGCGCCACCCCGGGGCGCCCACGCCGGGTGCACCCGCCTCGACTCCGAGCCCGCGGCCGCTGATATACAGCACTGTCGAGGGCCTACGCGTGTCGCAACGGTCGGGCAGAGGTGCCTAGGATAAGGTAGTCTGTTCGCGTTGCCTGGCGCGCGATGTCCACCCATCCTCCAGACGTGAGTGCTTACTGCGTCAACGTCGTCGCGCGGAATCCGAAGGACGAGGATCGCGCCACACCACCGATCGAGGTTTTGGTGGACACCGGCTGGGAGCTGACCTGGCTTCCGGAAGAGGCACTCCGGCAGATCGGCGTGACGCCGAGGCACAAGCGAAGCTTCATCACGGCCACGGGACAAGTCGTGATTCGGGATGTCGGGTACGCGATTCTCGCTGCAGAGGGCTTCGAGACGGCGGACGAGGTCGTGTTCGCCGAGCCCGGCGATGCCACCCTGCTCGGGGTACGCACGGTCGAGGGCTTCGGGGTGACTGTGGACAGCATCGGCCACCGCTTTATCGCCCGCACGACGATGGCTGTCTGAGCGCCGGGCCTTGTGTTGACCCGCCGGATTCGGTCGACGGCCGACTCTGGCCCGGTGCTTGGCGGCTTCCCCCGCGGGGCGGTATCGTGGGGCCATGGCACGATTCGCGGTCATCGGCTCCGGAGCGTGGGGCACCGCGCTCGCCTGCCACCTGGCGAGGCTCGAGCACGCGGTGACGATGTGGGCGTACGAGCCCGAGGTGGTCGAGGAGATCGTCACCCGGCACACGAACTCGGTCTACCTCCCGGATGTCTCGCTGCCGGAGACCATCCGGGCATCGGCGGACGCGCGGCAGGTGGCGGCGAGCGGGGACGTCGTCGTCCTCGTCCCGCCGTCGAGCCATCTGCGGGCCGTGTCGACGCAGGCGGCCCCGGGCGTGCGGCGCGACGCGGTCGTGGTGGTGGCCACGAAGGGCATCGAGGAGCGGACCCTCAAGCTGATGTCGACGGTGCTCGAGGAGACGATGCCTGGCCTCGAGCCCGAGCGGCTCGCCTTCCTCTCCGGGCCGACCTTCGCGCGCGAGGTTGCCCAGAGTCTCCCGACCGACGTCGTGGTGGCGTCGAAGGGAATGATCGCTGCCCGCAAGGTGCAGGATCTCGTTCACTCCCTCACGCTCCGGACGTACACCAGCGCGGATCCCATCGGCGTCCAGGTGGGCGGCGCAGTCAAGAACGTGATGGCGATCGCCACCGGGGCCTGCGACGGCCTGCGCTTTGGCATGAACGCACGCGCTGCGCTGATCACCCGCGGTCTCGCCGAGATGGCCCGGCTCGGCACGGCGCTCGGGGCCGATCCGCTCACCTTCCTCGGGCTCGCCGGGGTGGGCGACCTGGTACTCACCTGCACGGGCGACCTATCGCGCAACCGCACGCTCGGGGTGCGGGTAGCGGAAGGCGCCGACCCCGCCGCCTACCTCGCGGGCCAGCGCTCGGTGGCCGAGGGGTTCTCGACCGCAGCGGCAGGGCACGACCTGGCGCACAAGTTGGGCGTCGACATGCCGATCACCGAGCAGGTGTATCATGTGCTGCACCGGGGGCGGCCGCTCCTCGAGGCGGTCCGACAGCTGCTCGAGCGTGACTACAAGGAGGAGCTGCACGGCATCCGGGTCTCGCCTCCCTGACGCGTGAGGGAGATGTTCGAGGCCTGAAGGCCCGGCCCACGGCCAAAACGGGCAAGCCTCCACACTAGAAAAAAGATCTTGACGCCGCGGCCACGCGGGGAGTATGCGCGGCGGCTGGAGGCCCATACCAAGGATGGATCGCCTGCTCGGGGGGGGCTGGCGTGGTGCGCGTCTGGAGCGACGGGGGCGCGCGTGGCGGCCGTGCTGCGGCTGGCGGGTAACGACGGCCAGACCTCCCCCAGTCCGTTCCCTAGCCCCGCCCGCCCAACCAGAGGAGGAGTCTATGATGTCGAGACCGCACGCTCGCCTCGTGTTAGCCGCCGGCCTGATCGCGGGGATGCTCGCGAGGTCGGCCGCTGCGCAGCCCGCCGGAACGGCGTGCACCAGTGCGCTGGACCCGGCCTGCACCCATCTCAAGTGCTACCAGATCAACGACAAGCCGAGCACCGTCGTCAGCAAGACGCCGCTTCTCCAGGTCGACAACCAGTTCGGCCGCGAGGTGCTCTACCGGCTGCAGCCGGTGATGCTTTGCGTGCCGTCGCAGAAGGCGTGCTGCTGTCCCGGAAGCATTGGTTGCAGCCAGCCGGGTGCCACCCAAGGATGCTCGGCGGCGAACTGCCTGCCGAACCCGATCCAGTCTCCCGGGCTCCCGCACTTCAAGTGCTACAAGATCAAGGCGAAGACGTGCCCCAACAATGACTGTACCACCGCCAAACCGATTGCGTTCCCCAAGAAGACGATCTTCGTCAACATGCAGGATCAGTTCGGTCGCGAGCTCAACATCCCGGTCGGCAATCCCGTGATGATCTGTGCTCCCACGCTCAAGGAGATCGTGGGGCTGCCATCGACGACCACGACGGTCACCACGTCGACGACGACCACGACCACGACGACCGCCACCACGACGACCACGATCCAGTACTGTCACGATGACCCGCTCGTCGGCTGCACCGGGCCGTGCCCGCCGACGTTGCCTCCCGGGTCTCAGTGCATCAGGGACATGACCACCGGCAAGTGCGGTTGCGTCGCGCCGCCTGTTTGCTGTGAGTGCAACGGTGCGGCGGGGCCATTCTGCACCAACACGAACGCGCAGTGCCCGAGCAACTGCATCACCTTCGCGAACGCGACGTGCGATCCGGCGACCCGCCACTGCGTGTGCGGGTTCTGTCACGATCCCGGTACCACCAACTGCACGAACATCCCGTGCTCCACGGGCCAGGCGTGTCCGACTGGCTTGTACTGTGACACCGCGTGCCAGCCACCCACGCCCGCGCCGTGCGACCCGTGCAAGACGCAGCCGCAGGGGTCGTGCGCCCCGGTATCGTGTCTCAGAGCCGACGGCACCAATTCGCAGTGCAAGCCGTCCGGGCCGGTTCCCGGCGGCACCTGCGACTGCTGCGGTCCGACCGGCGCCTTCTGCACGTCGGACTTCGATTGCTGCTCGAACATCTGCAACGTGACCGCTTCGACCTGCCAGTAGACGCGGGCTGCGAGCATCGCCTCGCATGACCGTACCGAGGGGGCCGGCGCCATCGCCGGCCCCCTCTTTTCAGAAGCGGGTCACGCCACTCGCTGCGTGTCTCCGCTTCCGGTGGCCGCACCCGTCGCATCGGCAAGCCGAAGGCGCAGCTGCGCCTGTGCGATGGTGCGGGCCGCGACGGGCTTGAGCCAGACCAAGGCCATGATCCCGGCCAGCAGGTCACAGGCGATCATCGCCCAGAAGACCCGCACCCAAGACCCGGTCGTTGCAAAGATCCAGGCGGCACCTGGAGCAGCAAAGACCGAGGCCAGTCCCTTGGCCGTATACACGATGCCGTAGTTCGTGGTGGCCCATGTCTTTCCAAACAGGTCCCCGGTGATCGAGGGGAACAGCGAAAAGATCTCCCCCCAGGCAAAGAAACACAACCCAGACAATACGATGAACCAGATGGGGCGGTGGATCAGCTGGAGCAAACCAAATACCGCCAACCCCTCCAGGGTGAAGGCGATGGACATGGTGTTTTCTCGGCCGATGTGGTCCGACACCCATCCCCAGAATGGCCGTGTCAATCCGTTCAGCACCCGGTCCACCTCGATCGCCAGCACGAGCGCGGTCATGCCAAAGGCCACCACTACGCTGTCCACATGGTAGCTGACCGCCATGGGGTTGAGCTGCGCGGTTACGACCAGGCCGCCGAAGGCCACCAGGGTCATCATCAGGTAGATGACCCAGAACGACCCCGTGTGGAGCATCTGCCAGGGCGTCATGTCCACACTGGAAACACGCACCTTCGGCTTCGCTTGCGCCTCTTTCACCTTCCATCCGGGCGGCGCCCAGCCGGCCGGTGGCGTGGCGAGCACCAGCGCTGCCAGGACGACAACGATCCCCTGGATCATCCCCCACGTGATCAGCGTGTGCTGGTAGCCGGAGGCCTTCATCATACTGGCGATGGGGGCGACCGTCAGCGCGGTTCCGATGCCATAGGCTCCGGAGGTGAGGCCGACGCACAACCCGCGATGGTCGGGGAACCACTTGAGCGCGTTGCCGATCGTTCCGCCATACACGACGCCCGCGCCAATGCCCCCCAGTCCGTACCAGAAGTAGAGCTCGTACAGCGTGTCGGCTCGACCGGCCCCGATCCAGCCCAGCCCAACCAGCACGCCGCCGAGAGCCAGCATCAGCCGCGGTCCCAGCCGGTCGACCAGATACCCTTCAAAGGGGACGAGCCAGGTCTCGAGCCCGATGAACAGAGCAAACGTCCACTGGACGGCCGCCAGCGTGACGTTCAGATGGGCTTGCAAGGGCTTGGTGAACAGCGTCCACGTATACTGCAGGTTCGCGATGGCCATCATCGCGACGAGTCCGGCGAACAATTGGACCCACCGGTTGAGCAGGCGGCGTTCGGAAACGGCAATCGATACGTCGGATGCGTTCACGGTGCACCTCCCCGGAGATATCTCTCAAGGACGCGAACCTTCGCCTTGGCTTTGTCGGGGTCCCTTGCTCCTGCAGCCCTCCTCCACGGAGCGGAAACGGTCAGGCCGACCCGTTGCCCCCGTCTCGGACGGGGGTGGCGGTGTCGGCGTCTTTCCGGAACGGGATGACTCCGGGAATCAACCACTTCTCCCACATCTCGTCCACTTTGCTCTGGAAATATTCCAAATCGTCGTCGGTGAAGTGAGCAAAGCGTCCCTGCTTGAGGAGGTATTCTCTCACCGGAAGGCGCTCCGAGCGCCCCTCGGCAATCTGCTTGGTCTTTCCCGTGAGTTTGAGCACGCCCTCCTCGACTTCGTACAGCGGCCAGACACCAGTGCTGACCGCGAGCTCGCCCAGCTCGTGCGACAGGATGGGATCGTAGTCCCAGCCCTTGGGGCAAGGGTCGAGCGAGTGAATGAAAGTAGGCCCGCCAATCGATAGCGCCTTGCGCACGCTGTTCGTGGCCTGCAGGGCGTAGGACATGCACACCGTCGCCACGTACTTGCACGTGGGATGGCCGGCGGCGAGCATGCCCGCCATGTTCTTCTTCCAGCGGCGGTGCATGATGCGTTTCATTTTACCCGGCGGGCTGAACGTGGTGTGCGCCCCGTAGGGCGTGCTGCCGGAGAGCTGGATGTCGGTGTTGGCGTAGGACTCGTTGTCGTACATCAGGATGAGGAGGTTGTAATCGGGGTGAGTGAGCGCCGCCGAGATGGCGGAGAGGCCCATGTCGGCGCCGCCGCCGTCGCCGCAGAACGCAATCACGTTGATGGGTTCGCGCTTGATCTTGGCTTTTCGCATCAACGCCTTCAGGCCCGCGGCCGCGCCCATCGCCGCCGAGCCGCTGCTGCCCAGCTGAGTGTGCATCCAGGGCACCACCCAGGAGGTGCTGTAGTAGGTGGTGTTGGCCACGTACATGCACCCCGTGCTGCCCAGCACGATCGTCCGCGGGCCGGCCGCTTTGGCCATCATCTTCATCACCAGGGCCGATTCGCAGCCCTGGCAAGTGCGGTGGCCCGAGGTGAAGAACTCCTCGAGCGGGAGTTTCTTGACCCCCTTGATGGGATTCAACTTTTGGGTGGGAACATCGATCATCGTGTCCATCTCATTCTCCCCGCGTCTACTCGCGCAGGCCGATCCACTGAGTCGAAGCTTGTTGTTTACCGTCGGCCGCCTGATAGACGAGATCGGTCATCCTTCTCACATCGGGCACCGTCACTTCGCGACCGCCCAGGCCACAGATGAAGCTCAGCAGCGGCGGCCGCCGGACGGCGGGATACATCGCGGCACGGACCTCGGTGGCCAGCACGCCGGAGAGGTACGGCGAACCGAACGAAAAGTCACGGTCAACAATGCCCACCGCGGCAAAGCGGCCAAGCGTCCGGGCCAGCTCCACAGCCGCGAACGGCCGGAACCATCGCACCCGCACGAAGCCGACTCGCTTCCCTTCCTTGCGCATTTGGCGGATGGCCACTTTGACGGGCGTGGAGAGCGTACCCATGCCCACCAGCACCACGTCGGCATCGGCGGTCTCGTACTCCTCGAAGAAGGGATTGCCGTACCGCCGTCCGAAGATCCGCTCGAACTGCGCATAGGCTTCGAGGATGACGTCATGCGCCCGCTCCATGGCCGCCGCGTTCTGCCGGCGGATCTCCATCAGCCAATCTTCGTTGGCTTGGGGGGCGACGGTGATGGGGTTGTCCGGATGGAGCAGCAGATCGCCGCGGTTGTAGCGTGGGAGGAACGCGTCTACCGTCTCCTGCGGCGGAATCTTGACCAGCGCCTGAGAGTGGGTCAGGAAGGCGCCGTCGCAGCTGATGGCGCAGGGGAGGAAGACGCGCCGGTCCTCGGCCACACGGTAGGCGATCAGCGCCGTATCGAGCGCCTCCTGGGCCGTATCCACCCAGACCAGCTGCCAGCCGAGATCGCGGACGGCGAGCGCGTCGTTGTGCTCCACGCCGAAGGCGCCCGGGTCATCGAGCGCGCGGTTGCCGACCATGGCCACCATGGGAATGCGCAGAGCCGGCGTCACGGTCAACGCCTCGAAGGCGTACATCCAGCCCACCCCGCTGCTGCCGCAGAACACCCGTGCGCCTACGGCCGAGGCGTGCTTGACGATCTCGAACTGCGAGTGTTCGCTTTCCGCGACGATGTACTCGCAGTCCAGCTCCCCGTTGGCCACCAGCTTGGCCACATACTGCATCACGGTGTCGTAGGGTCGGATCGGGTACGCCGTGATCACGTCCACGTCAGCCAGCTTGCAGGCTACCGCAATGGCCTCGCTGCCGGTGATCAGGGCCGTGTGCTCGACTGGCTGCTCGATCGCTGCTCCCATCTGTGCCATGCCGACTCTCCCCTTCGCCGATCTCGTTCCCTCTCTCACTCTCCGCCGCTCTCGATCATCGCCGGGATCTGCTCTTCATACTGCCCGCGGTAGCGGAAGCCGTGCGAGCGCTCCGGCCGGTGCTCGATCTTCTGCTCCAGCCACTTCCTGTAGCTCTCTTTGTCCTTCTTCCACATCTCCCACTGGCTGGCGTTGTCGCAGAAGGCGACCTCATTGACCATGGTCACGCAATTCGGCACGGGACACACCGCCTCGCACACCCCGCACCCGCAGCACGCTTCCATGTTCGCGTCGTACAAACCATCTGGGGTCACGTCGAAGCAGGAGTCCGGACACTGCAGCCAGCATAACGTGCATTTGATACAGGTCTCGAAATCGACAACCGGCCGCATGGTGCGCGTGGTGAACTTCTTGAAGGTGGGGTTCCGCTCCGGCCGATAGCCGCCCATCGCCTGGCTCTCGGGATCTTGAATGGCGCCGCCCCGAGGAATGCTGGGAATGGCGATGCCCTCACGCATCTCCCACCACTTCGGCAATTCGAAGCGATACGGCTCTTCGGGATTGCCCTGGTGGGGCTCCACCGTGACGGTGCTGATACGCTCATATGAGCGGGCCGCCGAAGTGACCTTCAGGGGATCATTCCACTCGGCCAGGATGGCTTTTTGTACCGATTCCAGGCTGACTAGCTCGGGCAGGAGCTTGGCGATCGCGCCCAGGATGCGCACGTCGGTGTGGTCGTCCTTGTAGACCCACAACCCGGAGAAGCTGGGAATACCCTTCACGATGGCGAGCCGGTAGGGGCATTCCTTGCGGTGGGCCATGGCGATGAGCGTTTCTGGCGGCTCCTTGGAGGTGACGATCAACGTTCCGCCAGGCTTCAGCAGCCGATTGATCGGCTGGAGACCGTACCAGGCCCACGACTCGACACCCTTCGCGAGCGTATCGTCCACGGCGATGGTGATGTCCACCTCTTGGGGCTCGTACTTGGCCATCCCTTCTTCGAGGGTGACGTCGTCGGTTGCGACGATGGCGAAGTTCTTGGCTGGAATCCCGTTGCGTTCGGGACTGTCGCCATAACGGCCAAACGAGATGCCCGGCTTGCCTTCCTGATGTGCCGCCAGAACGATCGTTCGGCTGATATTCTTGGCCAATGTCTTCTGAAAGATCCCTCGGTAGACGATTTCGACCGCAAATAGCCGACCCATCGCGAGCCTCCCGTTTCGTCAGAGCTTCTTCAGAATGATTTCCTCGATCTTCTCCAGGTGCTGGCGCATCGCGCGCTCCGCCGCGGGGGCGTCGTGTCGCTTGATGGCGCGCAGAATCTGCTGGTGCCCGCTGAAGGACTTTTCAAGACGCCCCTCGAACTGCAACGAGCGCTCCCGGCTGGCGCGGAGCAGATCCATCAACACGTCGAGCACCTTCAGGACCACGCTGTTCTTGGCCGCCATGGCAATGTTGTAATGGAACTCGGAGTCTTCCTCGATGGCCAATTCGCGCCGGCGGACCTTCTGCCCTTGTCGGCGGAGGATGTCTTCCAGGTGGGCGATTTCCTCGGGGGAAGCGTGGCTGGCGGCGCGGGCGGCCAGGGGCGGCTCGATCATCTTGCGCACGTCCAGCAGCTCGCCCACCAGCGTGCGCTTGCGAACCAGCACGGCGGCCAGCGGGTTGACGAGCGAGTCGGCCGAGACGTCGCAGACGACCGTACCCTCGCCTTGGCGGGGCTCCACCAGCCCCGCGAGCTCCAGCGTGCGGATGGCGTCCCGCACCGAGCTGCGGCTGACCCGGAACATCACGCACAGCTCTCGCTCGGGGGGAAGCTTGTCGCCGGGCGTCAGTCCGCCTTCGACGATGAGGCGCTCGATCTGCTTGGCGACCTTTTCGTGCAGGCGGGTCCTGCGGACCGCCTCGAACTCTGGCTTGAGGATGCCCAGCACGGCGGGTGCCCTCACCAAAGGTCTGGTCATCAGACCACTACCTGCTTCAAAATCCACCTGCCGCCTGCTGTCAAGGGGGTGGTTGGGCTCGGTAGGAGCAGGTCCGCACCGCGGGGGGAGCGCCGATCCCGTTGACCTTCGGGCGTGGACGGGCCTAGAACCCGGGCTGCCTCGACGACCCGCTCGCGCCATCCCCGGCGCAGAAGGAGACAGCCATGCCGGAGTACCAGCTCTACATCGACGGGCAGCTCTGCGACGCCGAAGGCGGCAGGACCGCCGACTCGATCAACCCCGCCACCGAAGAGCCGTGGGCCCGGGTGGCACGCGCCAGCCGCAAGGACACCCAGCGCGCGATCGCCGCGGCGCGCCGGGCATTCGACGAGGGGCCCTGGCCGCGCATGAGCCAGGCGGACCGCGCGAAGATCCTGAACCAGGTCGCCGACGGTCTCGAGGCTCGCAGCCAGGAGCTGGCGGCCGTCGAGACGCATGACTCGGGCGGCACCATTCGCAAGACCTCGGGCGACATGATGATGGGCGCCGCGCAGCTCCGCTACTTCGCCGAGATGGCGCCGAAGCTGCCGCTGTGGGAGGAGATCCAGGTCCCGCAGTTCCCCGCCCAGTCGAAGAACTACCTCCAGCGGGAGCCGATCGGCGTCTGCGGCCAGATCATCCCGTGGAACTTCCCGCTCATGATGGCGGTGTGGAAGATCGGGCCGGCGCTCTGTGCGGGGAACACGCTTGTGCTGAAGCCCGCGAGCGACACGCCGTGCTCGGCCCTCGAGCTCGCCAAGATCATCGACCAGACCGACCTCCCGAAGGGCGTCCTCAACGTGATCCACGGCAGCGGCGCCGAGTGCGGCGAGGAGCTCTGCACGAGCCCGCTGGTCGACAAGGTGGCGCTCACCGGCTCGACGGAGGTCGGTCGCCGCGTCCAGCAGCTTGCCTCGGGGACCATCAAGAAGGTCACGCTCGAGCTCGGCGGCAAGTCGGCCAACATCATCCTCGACGACGCCGACCTCGAGATGGCGGTCGACGGCTCGCTCTTCGGCTGCTTCTTTCACCAGGGCCAGGCGTGCGAGTCGGGCACCCGCCTCTTCGTCTCCGAGAAGCTCCACGACGAGGTGGTGGGGCGGCTCGTCGAGCGGACGAAGCCGCTCACCGTCGGCGACCCGATGGACTTCGCCACCTGCCAGGGCCCGCTCATCTCCGCACGCCAGCGCGAGACGGTGCTCGGCTACATCAAGAAGGGCGTCGACGAGGGGGCGAAGGTCGCCGTCGGCGGCAAGCGGCCGGAGCACCTCGCGAAGGGCTACTACGTCGAGCCGACCATCTTCGTCGACGTGAAGAACAACATGACGATCGCGCAGGAGGAGATCTTCGGTCCCGTCCTCTGCGTCATCCGCTACAAGACGATCGACGACGCCATCCGGATGGCCAACGACTCGATCTACGGCCTCGGCGGTGCGGTCTGGTCACGGGACAAGGAGAAGGCCCTCGTCGTCGCGAAGCAGATGCGGACGGGCACGGTGTGGGTCAACGAGTACCACCTGCTTTCGGTTGCGGCCCCGTTCGGAGGCTACAAGCAGAGCGGGATCGGGCGCGAGTTCGGTCTCGAGGGCATCCTCGAGTACACCGAGGTGAAGCACGTGCACGTCGACCAGGTCGACAACCGCGGCGGGAAGTTCTGGTACGGCGCGCTCTTCGGCGCCTAGCGGACAACCCGTATGCGGGTGGGGGCAACCCCGCTGGCCGAGACGGTCGTCGCCCGGGTGCGCGCGGCGCACCTGGGCGACGAGCTCGTCTTCGTCTTCGGATCCGGGTGCTGCGAGGGGACGGCGCCCCACCTCTTTGCCCGCTACACGCTCACGCCGGAGCAGGAGCCGGTGGGCGCGGTCGCCGGCGTCGGGGTGTTCGCCGATGCCCACGTCCGCCGGCTGTACCGCGACCGCACGATCGTCATCGACGCGGAGGCGGATCCGCTCGCCGACGGGTTCTCGGCCGAGATCCCCCTCGGCTGGCGATTCGTCCTCCGGCTTGCATGATTCCGCGCCGAGGCAGAGAGTAGGGCCATGGCGAGCTCAACCCTGACCGTCATCGACAACCGGACGGGCAAGCGCTACGAGCTCCCGATCGAGCACGGCACGATCCGCGCGGCCGACCTCGCGCAGATCCGGGTCGCCGGCGAGCCGGGCCTCGTCAGCTACGACCCCGCTCTCATCAACACGGCCACGTGCAAGAGCAAGGTGAGCTACATCGACGGCGAGCGCGGCATCCTGCGCTACCGCGGCTACCCGATCGAGGAGCTGGCCGAGAAGAGCAGCTTCCTCGAGACCGCCTACCTGATCGTCAAGGGCGAGCTGCCGACCACGTCGCACTTCCGGATGTGGCAGCACAACATCAAGATGCACACGCTCGTCCACGAGAACGTGAAGCACTTCATCGAGGGCTTCCGCTACGACGCGCACCCCATGGGCATCCTCATCGCCACGGCCGGCGCGCTCTCCACCTTCTACCCCGAGGCCAAGAACATCATGGACCTCGAGACGCGGCGGATGCAGACCCGGCGGCTGATCGGCAAGATGCCGACGATCGCCGCGTTCGCGTATCGCCACAGCCGCGGGCTGCCCTACGTGTATCCGGACAACGATCTCACCTACACGGGCAACTTTCTCTCGATGATGTTCAAGATGACGGAGCTCAAGTACCGGCCGGATCCGGTGCTCGAGCACGCGCTCGACGTCCTCTTCATCCTGCACGCCGATCACGAGCAGAACTGCTCGTCCACGACCATGCGCGCGATCGGCAGCGCGCACTCCGACCCCTACGCCGCGGTGGCCGGCGCGGCGGCGGCCCTCGGCGGGCCGCGCCACGGCTCGGCGAACGAGGAAGTGGTCCACATGCTGCACGAGATCGGCTCGGTGGACCGCGTCCCGGATCTCATCAAGCGCGTGAAGGCGGGCGAGCTGCGGCTCATGGGCTTCGGCCACCGCGTCTACAAGAACTACGATCCGCGCGCGCGGCTCATCAAGAAGATCGCCTACGACGTCTTCGAGGTGACGGGGAAGAACCCGCTCATCGAGATCGCGCTCGAGCTCGAGCGGATCGCGCTCCAGGACGACTACTTCGTGTCGCGCCGGCTCTACCCGAACGTCGACTTCTACTCGGGCATCATCTACGAGGCGATGGGGCTGCCCGTCGCCATGTTCCCGGTGATGTTCGCGATCGCCCGCACCGCGGGCTGGATGGCGCAGTGGGCCGAGATGGTCCTCGACGAGGAACAGAAGATCGTGCGCCCGAAGCAGATCTACATCGGCTACGACGAGCGACACTACGTGCCGCTCGACCAGCGGCGCGAGGGCGGGGCGCCCGAGACCGAGGTGCCCGGGCCGCTCTGAGGCCCGCTCGTCGCGTGCCGAATCGCGGGCATCGACCGACGGCGGCATGGCGATGGGGCGTCGGGGCCGTCGTCGCCCTGTGGATGGGTTCCACCGCGCGACTGGAGGCGGCGGACTACCTCGTCTGGAAGACGGACCAGAAACGGGTCGACGCGGGCGTCGAGTCCTGGCGGCTTCCCAAGGTGCTCGAGGCGATCAGCGCGGCCACCGGCTGGCAGATCTACGTCGAGCCCGACACGGAGTACGCCGTCACCGCGCGGTTCGAGGGACTCGCGCCGCCCGACGCCCTCCGGCGGCTCCTCGGCGATCTCAATTTCGCTCTCCTGCCCCAGACCAACGGCCCGGCGAAGCTGTTCGTCTACCGGAAGTCACTCGATCACGCCACGCAGCTGGTCCAGGTGGGCAAGGGGTCGGCGAAGCGCTCGCGCCCGAGCAAGATCATCGGGAAAGAGCTCATCCTGACGCTGAAGCGCGGATCGAAAACGGACGTCGCCGCGTTGTCGACGCGCCTGCACGGAAGAGTCGTCGGTCGGCTCGATGCCTTCAATGCCTTTCGGCTGGAGTTCGACGACGACACCGCCGCACGGGAGGCTCGTGCCGCGCTCGAGCGCGAGGGCGACGTCGCGTCGATCGAGAACAACTCCACGATCGCCGCGCCCGGCGTCCTGGAGCCCCTGGAGATGAGCTCGCCCGGCGGCCTCCCGATCGCGCCGAACGTCTCGCCCTCCACGGATCAGGTCGTCGTCGGCCTCATCGACACCGCGGTGCAGATGCAGGGGACGATGTTCAAGGACTTCCTCCAGCCGGGGGTGTCGCTGTTCGGGGACTACCAGCCTCCGGCCGATCAGATGACTCATGGCACCGCCATGGCGGAGACCATCCTGGACGGCGTCGCGCGCGCCCTCCAGGACGACGGCGCGGGCAGTGGAAAGGTCTCCGTGTCCATTCTGCCGATCGACGTCTACGGCGCGAACGCGGACACGACGGCCTTCGACGTCGCTCGCGGCCTGTACGAGGCGCTCAGCCGGCATGCGAACATCATCAATCTGAGCCTCGCGGGCAGCAGCGACAGCTCGCTCGTGAAAGGCCTGATCGAGGATGCCCGAAGTCATGGCGTCCTGTTCGTCGCCGCAGCCGGCAATGAGCCGGTGACCACGCCGACCTATCCGGCGGCCGACCCGGGAGTCCTCGCGGCCACGGCCGGTGATGCTCGAGGCGGTATCGCGTCCTACGCCAATCGCGGCCCGTTCGTCGATGTCATCGCACCGGGGGTCAACGTGGTTCACTATCAGGATGCGGCGTGGTTCGGCACCGGCACCTCGTTTGCCACCACCTGGGTCAGCGGCTGGGCGGCAGGCTTCATGGCCTCCGCGGGTCATCACTCGTCGCCCGCGACGCAGGCCGCGACCCTGGAACGCTGGCGCCTGGTTCGGTGACCGTCCCGCTGCCCGAGCGCTTCGAGCCGCAGCTCGCGACCTTGGCCAGCACCGCGCCGGACGGCGACGAGTGGCTGCACGAGTTCAAGTTCGACGGCTACCGGATCGGCTGCCGCGTCGACGGGCGGAACGTCGCCCTCATCAGCCGCAACGGCAACGACTGGACCGACAGGTTCCCCGAGGTACGCGCGGCGGCAACCGAATTGCCCGTGAGGCGCGCCTTTCTCGACGGCGAGGTGGCCGTCGTGCTGCCCGATGGCCGCACGAGCTTTCAGGCGCTGCAGAAGGTCTTCAGCGGTGGCGATCGCGCCGATCTGGCCTACTTCGTCTTCGACCTGCTGCACCTCGACGGCGAAGACGTCGGGCGCCTGCCGCTGGAGCGGCGCAAGGCTCGTCTCGCAGAGCTGCTCCGCTCGCAGAAGAAAGCGCGGGTCCGGTACTCCGAGCACGTCGTCGGCCACGGTCCCGAGGTCTTCGCCCGGGCCTGCCGCATGGGGCTCGAGGGCATTGTCTCGAAACGCCGGGACCTGCCGTACGTGCCCGGTCGCCGATCCGCCTGGGTGAAGGTCAAGTGTATCAAGCGACAGGAGTTCGTCGTCGGCGGCTTCACCGATCCGGAAGGCTCGCGGGTCGGGATCGGCGCCTTGCTCGTCGGCGTGCGCGATGCCACGGGTGCGCTGGCGTTCGCCGGGAAGGTCGGTACGGGCTTCACCAACCAGACCGCCGAGGCCCTGCGTCGCCGGTTGGAACGCATCGAGCAGACCGAATGCCCATTCACGCCACGTCCTCCCGGATCGCTCGGCCGCAACGCCCACTGGGTGAAGCCCACGCTGGTTGCTGAAGTGGCGTTCTCGGAATGGACGAACGACGGGAAGATCCGGCATCCGTCCTATCAGGGTCTTCGTGAGGACAAGCCGGCGAATGAGATTCGCCGCGAGGAGCCCGCTTCCCCACCGGGGACCCGGGCTGTCGCCGGCGTCCGGTTGACGCACCCGGACCGCGTGCTCTGGCCGGAGCTCGGCTTCACCAAGCTCGACCTCGCCCGCTTCTATGAGGCCATCGCAGAGTCGATCGTACCGCATGTGGCGGGGAGGCCGCTCACGCTGGTCCGCTGTCCGACCGGTGTCGGCGCATCGTGCTTCTACATGAAGCACTCCGCCGTGTGGGCGCCCGAAGCTCTGCGGCGAGTACGCATCCCGGAGAAGAGGAAGATCGGCGAATACCTGATCGCCGACTCGCTGCCCGCGCTGATCGGCCTCGTGCAAATGGACGTCCTCGAGATCCACACCTGGAACTCGACGATCGACCACGTCGAGCAACCGAACCGCATCGTGCTCGATCTGGATCCGGGCCCGGAAGTCCGCTGGCCGCGGGTCATCGAGGCGGCGCGCCTCCTGCGCTCGGCATTCGATGCGCTGAAGCTGGAGAGTTTCGTGAAGACCACGGGCGGCGTCGGCTTGCACGTGGTGGTGCCGCTCGTTCCGCAGGCCGGCTGGAACGAGTGCCTGGCGTTTGCGCGGGGCGTTGCCGAGGCCATCGAGCGGCAGAGCCCCCGCCTCTATACGACGGCCTTTCCGAAAGCCGGGCGCGAGCGGAAGATCCTGCTGGATTACCTGCGCAACAACCGCACCAATACTTCCGTCGCGGCGTTTTCCACGCGTGCCAAGCCGCGTGCCTCGGTTTCCGTTCCTCTCGCGTGGGACGAGCTGAGCCCGAGGTTGCGGTCGGATCACTTCACGGTCAACAACCTCGGCGAGCGACTGGCCAAGTTGAAAGAGGATCCGTGGCGCCCGTACTGGCGCTGCAAGCAGCACCTTGCGCCGAAGCTGCTGCAGGCGATCGCCGCGCTGTGACGCATCCGCGGGCGGCGGCATCGTCGCGTGATCGCGCGCTCGCGGCGATCGGCTGCGTGCGTCGTTCAGGGTTGCATACGGCCGATCACTCTCGTACGCCCGGTCCGCGCTGACTGCAGCATCTGGTGCGCCGGACGCTGCCGTGTCGCGCACCGCAGCCGCGGCGCTCTGCGACCTGACCCCACGTGGCGCCGGTGTCGTCGCCGTCTCGTTCACTCGCCGAGCGTGGTGGCATGGCCGTTGCCTCTTCCCGCGGGCGGAGGTCGACGACATGACCGCACGACGACGGATGCGACGGAGATGCGCGGCGGCAGCGATGGTCCTGCTCGCGGGGACCGCGTGGGCCGACTTCGGCGATCCGCTGGGCGGCCTCACCGCCGCCGAGCGCGCGCGCTTCACGGCTGGACGCCAGACGTTCAAGGAGGTCGAAGGCGTGGCGGACGGGCTCGGGCCCGTGTTCAACGCCGACTCGTGCGCGGCCTGTCACAACGTCGGCGCCACGGGGGGCGGCAGCGAACGCGTGGAGACTCGCTTCGGCAGGACCGTCTCCGGGGCGTTCGATCCGATGACCTCGCAGGGTGGTTCGCTCATTCAGGCTCAGGGCATCGGCGCGCAAGGCGTCTGCACGTTCGTCGGCGAGCAGGTGCCGGCGGAAGCGACCATCCGGGCGCGACGGCGGACGACGCCGCTGTTCGGCCTCGGCCTGGTCGACTCCGTACCGGGCGTGGCCCTCGTCGCGCTGGCGGCCCACGAGGCGCGGTCGCAGCCCGCAACCGCGGGCCGCCCGAACCTCGTCACCGACGTGGTGACGGGACGGCAGGCGGTCGGCAAGTTCGGATGGAAGAGCCAGGTCCCGAACCTCCTCCACTTCTCCGCCGACGCGTACGTGAACGAGATGGGCATCACGAGCCCGTTCTTCCGGAACGAGAACTGTCCACAGGGGGACTGCAGCCTGCTCGCGTGTGACCCCGTCGCCGACCCCGAAGACGACGGCACGGACGTCAGGCGCTTCAACGATTTCATGCGGCTCCTTGCCCCACCACCTCGCCCGCGTCTCGACTGCGCCGGGTTCGGGGGGAGCTTGGTCTTCGAGCGCATCGGATGCGCGAGCTGTCACGTCCGGACGCTCGTGACCGGCCCGAGCCCGGTGGAGGCCCTCCGCTTCCGCGCGTTCCAGCCGTTCTCGGACTTCCTGCTCCACGACATGGGCTCCCTCGGCGACGGCATCGAGCAGGGGCGGGCGCGCGGCAACGAGATGCGCACCGCGCCCCTGTGGGGCCTGCGGCTCGTCACCAAGTTCCTGCACGACGGACGCGCCGCCACGATCGCCGACGCGATCCTCGCGCACGACGGGCAGGCCCGGGCGGCGCGCGATCGCTTCGCCGCGCTGCCGGTGGAGGCGCGGGCGCGGCTGCTGAGGTTCCTCGGATCGCTGTGACCCGGGTGCCTCAGTCACCGATGCGCGGCCGCTCGAACCAGGAGCGACCGCCCTTCGTCCACCCCGGTCCGTTCCCCCAGTCGAGTCGCGTGCGCTTCTTCGGATGGTCGGGATCGTGGCGCTGGCAGGCCGCCTCGTAGTCGCGCATCGCCGCCTCGCGCGCCTTCACCGCCCAGTAGTCCTCCTCGCGCTTCCACTTGCAGCCGCCCGCGTACTCGAGAACGCTGACGCCCGGAAAGTCGCACGTGCCCCTGCCGGAGGGATGGTCCCGGCGGTTCTGGACGTAGAGCACCACGCGGCCTCGCTCGGGATCGACCACGTGCCATTCGTACGCGGTGTAGATATCGCCGTACTTCTCCATGAGCGGCACGATCCACGCGCGCACCGTCTCGCGCCCGTGCATGAGGCCGTACCAGTGCTCGAAGTAGGTGCAGTCCTCGGTGAAGAGGTCGGCCCACGCGTTCCAGTCCTCGCCCACCGCTCCCGTGCGCCAGTAGGTCCGGAACGCCTCCTCGAGCTCCTCGCGGCTGAATGCTTCCATACGAGCGTCCCATAGCCCGCTCGCGGCGCCGCCGTAAAGCGAAGCGAGGTCAGTCCGCCAGCCGGGCCAGAGGGACCTCCCGCCAGCCCGCCGACTCCCGCATCGCGGCCTCGGGCGGGGCCCCGTTCCACGACATCCAGCGCGAGCGATGAAACGCCGTCGCGGCGAGCTGCATGCGCAGCGGCTTCCGCGGCGCCCCGTCGACCCCGAGCGTGCGCCACGGCAGCACCGCCTCCACGGTGATGCGGGGCTGGTCGCTGCCGAAGTAGGTGGCAACGGCGGCGGGGATCGGATCGCAGCGGCCGCGCTCGTGGCGGCAGAGCTCGGCCCGCATGAGCGGCGCGCTCTGCTTCGGAAAGACCTTGGGTGGGATGATGGAGAGGCTGAAGCGACGGGGGCCGGCGCCCGCGTCGACGCCCCAGTCGACACGCAGGGCTTCCTCGCGGGGAAACGTCTCGCCGTAGGCGAGGAGATTCGGGTCGTAGTAGTCCATGGCGATCAACGCCAAGGAGAGTCCCGCGCGGCTCCACGCCAGGAAGAACTCGCCGAACGGCACCTCGGCGCCGGGCGTGGCCAGCCCTGGGACGAGCGCCGCCTCCTTCGGCCATTCGCCGAGGGACCGATCGCCGGGATCGATGTCGGCGCGGGGGATCGCCCACGCGCCACCGGGCGGCGTCCGGTCGGCGTCCGCGGACTCTCGATGGATCGCGGCGAGGCGGACATTCGTCCGCGCGAGCGCCTCGACGAGCTGCTCGTAGGGCCGATCATCGATGTCCACGAGGCCGAAGTCGTAGTCCTCGCCGTCCTCCCGGCCGCCCTTCGGATCGTCGTAGTACTGGAACCAGTGGGTCCCGACGACCGTCGGCTGGCGCGCGAAGCGCTCGGCCGCGGCGGCGGCGCCGCGCGCTCGCTCGGCCTGGGTCCCGACCGTCATGAGGTGGCCGTTGTTGCGGTTGCCGCTGCGGTTCTCATCGGCCGCGAAGAACCACTCGGAGACCAGCACCGGCTTGCCGCCGGTGAGCTGCCGGAGCCCGTCGAAGTAGTACCGGGCGACCCAGCCGTCGGGGCTCTCGACGTTGTAGTTGGTCGCGATCGCGTCGACCCAGGGCGCCATCGCCCGGACCGCCACGGGATCGTAGTAGATGGGCAGGCGATCGCCGAAGATGAGTGCGTCGGGGTCCGCCGCGCGCAGCGCCTCGTGGATCAGCCGGTAGTAGCGCTCGGCCACGAGGGCGGTCCAGGCGCGGATCACCTGGATGCCCGCGCCCCCCGGGCGGAGACGCGGACGGTCGCGCCCCTTCAGCAGACCGTCGAACGACCCGACCCCGTCGGGCGGGACGAAGTCGCGGCTGAAGCGGTCCCAGTCGTCCGCGTAGTGCTCGCGCAGCAGGGCGACGAGCCGCTGCTTGGTCCGATTCGTCGCGCGCTGCCTGGCGTAGTAGTCGAAGAGCGCGCCGCTCCACCAGCCCACCTCGTTGTCCGTGAAGTAGCCGATGCGATAGGGATCGCCTCGGTACGGTGCGACGAGGCGGCGCGCCCACGCGCGCAGCCGGCGCTCCGCCGCCGGGTCGAATGGATCGACCCAGTGGAAGCGGGCCGTCAAGCCGAGGTCGAGGTTCGGGATGACGGGGAGCCGGAGGAGGCGCGGCGGGAGCGACCCGGCGCCCGCCGTGTTGAAGCCCCAGCCGACGACGCGCGCCCGCGTCGTGCCGAGCCAGCTCGCGAAGTCGGGGAAGAACGTCGGCCAGTGATAGTAGATGCGCCCGCCCGCCCGGCGACGCGGCGCCCCGCCGTCGAGTCCGTTGATGCCGATCGAGTAGAAGCGCTCGCCGCACGGCGTGACCAGCCAGGCGACGCCGCCCTCCGAGGCGAGCGTCCATCGCGCGCCGGGGACGGTGGCCCACGTGCAGGTGGCCCCCCCCCGGGCAGCCGGCGCGACCAGGCCGACGGCCGTCAGCAGCAGACACGCAGCGACGGTCTTCACGTCGCGCTCATAGCATATTGACTCAGCATACTCGCGGTACGTAAATGCGTACCGCGGGTATGTGAGAGACGATCTCGGGGACCCGCGAAGGAGGCTCGGCATGAAGCTCTATTCGGGACCGCTCAGTCTCTTCACCGCCAAGGTGCGCATCGCGCTCGACGAGAAGCGACTCGCGTACGAGCTCGTGTCCGTCCCGTTCACCCGTTCCGGGGGATATCAACCGAAGCATCCCGACGTCCTCGCGATCAACCCGAAGGGGCAGGTGCCGGTCCTGGTGGACGGTCCGGTGGCGCTCTTCGACTCGACGATCATCCTCGAGTACCTCGAGGACCGCTATCCGACCCCGCGGCTCTACCCACAGGAGGTGGCGGCGCGCGCCCGCTGCCGGCAGCTCGAAGCGGCGGCGGACGAGATCCTGTTCCCGCTGGTCTTCGAGCTGATCGCCGAGGTGTTCTACAAGCCCGCCGCCGGCGACCGCGACGGGCAGCGCATCGCGCGCGCCCGGGCCGGCATCACGCAGCACTACGACGCGCTCGAGCGGCGGCTCGACGAGCGCCCCTATCTGTGCGGGGATTTCAGCGTCGCGGACATCGGCTACGCGCTGACGGCCACGTTCGCCGCGAACCTGGGCGCCCCGCTCGCCGACGATCAGCCCCGCCTGCAGGCGTGGTACGGCCGTGTCCTCTCCCGGCCGAGCGTCACGAAGGAGCTGGCGGGTCTCGCGGGCGCCATGGAGCAGCTCGCGAGGTGAAGACGCTCACGAAGCGGCGCGGCGCTGCTTCTCCGCGATCGACGCATACTTGAAGACGCCGCGTCGCGGCTCGGCTCGGGATCGGCCGAGCGCACGATGCAGCGCCCAGCGGCGGCAGGCGGCTTCCCAGATGCGCGGATCTCCCGGCTCCAGCCAGAGCGCCCGCTCGGCCTCGGCGAGGGTGTGGAACTTCTTCACGGGCATCTCAGTCCCCGAGGCCGAATTTTTCCTTCAGCCGCTGCGCGTCGGCCTTGTCCTGGAGGCGGATCGTGTCGCGCTTCATCGCGTACAGGGTCTCGGGGGTCGCCACCACGACCTCCGCGTCACCGTAGAGGTGCACGCTCGACCTCAGGTCGTCGAAGGCGAACGCCTCGCCCAGGCGAGCCATGATGTCGATGCGCGTGTCATCGGGTGCGACGTATTGCACCACCGGGTAGCGGCCCGCGAGGTCGTCGGCAGTGATCTCCTGGATCGAAGGGTCGTCCCACACGGCACGCAGCGCCCGCCGGAGACGCTCCACGTTGTCGGCCGTCGGCCGCACGAAGAGGTCGATATCCTCCGTGAGACGGCCGATGCCGAGCACGTCGAGGGCGACCGCTCCCACCAGCACGTATTCGACCCCTTCCCGCCGCAGGGACGCGAACAGCGCCCGTATCGTTTCCGGATCCATGCGTTTCCACAGTCCCACGCCGCGGCTGCCGGCGGCCAACCCAACATAGCACGAGTACTGCGGAAGGTCGGCCCTAGGATGACGCCTCTTCCTCGCTCGGCAGCGACTTCAGGTACTCGACCAGGTCGCTCTTCTCACCGTCCGTGAGCCCGAGCGCGAAGGTCGTGTCGTAGTGGGTCGACGGTCCGACGCGGCGCATTGCGGGATTGCGCCCCGGCGCGGGCCCGCGCTGCACACCGCGAGGCGCGTCACGCAGCGGGATTCCGCGGGACCTGTTGACAGAACGTTCAGAATATCCTAAACGCACAGTTGGAACCGATCATACGTCATGGATCGCACGACCGGCATCTTCGTCGACGGCATGGGCGCGGCGGCCGCCACGTCGGGCATCCTGAACCAGCTCCAGGGCCGCATCTTCGGGCTCCTCTGCCTGCAGCCCCACCCGCTGTCGCTCGAGGAGATCGCGATCGACCTCGAGCAGAGCAAGAGCAACATCTCGGTCAACATCCGCGGCCTCGTCGACTGGCACCTCGTGCGGCGCACCCGGGTCGCCGGCTCGCGCAAGGACCACTACGAGGCCGCGGCCGACTTCTGGCGGGTGATGCAGGAGATCATGGAGCGCCGATTTCGCTGGAACGTGCGCCAGGTCCTCGCCACGATCGCCGAGACCGAGCGGGCGGTCGGCGAGGCGACCGGGCGGCGGGAGTCGGCGCAGTTCGTGACAACGCGCGTTGCGGGATTGCGGGCCTTCTTCGCCGCCATCGACGCGGGGCTCGGGGCCTTCGCGCAGGGCAAGCCGCTCGATCCCGCCGCGCTCAGGAGCCCGCCACTGGTGGCGCTTCCCCGGCCGCGCCAGCGGAGCTGAAAGGAGATCCCGATGGAACCTGCACTGGCCGTTGCCCTGCTCTGGCTCGTGTTCGGCGGACTGCACGTCGGCCTCGCCACCCGCCGCGTCCGCGCCGCCCTGGTGGCCCGCCTGGGCGAGGTGGGCTTCACGGCGTTCTTCTCCGTCGTCGCGACGGCCTTCTTCACGCTTCTCGTCCGCTACTATGCCGGGCACCGGCTCGAGGGGAGCGCGGGCCTCGCGCTGGGCCACGTGACGGCGTTGCGCTGGGCGCTCATGGCAGTCATCGTCTTCGGCGTCGTCCTCGCGATGGCCTCCCTGGTGACGTATCCCGTGTCACCGATGGCGCTCTTCACGGCGACGGTCCGGCCGCCACGCGGACTCGAGCGCATCACGCGGCATCCCTTCTTCATGGGCTTCGCCCTCGCTGCCCTGGCGCACGTGCCGCTGGCGACGCGGCTCGTCGGCGCGGTGTTCCAGGCGGGCCTGGCGGCGCTGGCGATCGTCGGCGCCTGGCACCAGGACAGGAAGCTCGCAGCGCTGCGCGGGCGGCCTTACGACGACTACGTCGCCCAGACCTCGGCCGTGCCCTTCGGTGCGATCCTGGCCGGGCGGCAGCGGCTGGTGTGGCGGGAGCTGCCGTATGCGGCGCTCGCCCTCTGCCTCGCCGCCGCCGTCTGGCTCCGCGCCGTCCACGGCGCCATCTTCGATCACGGTGGCGCGTGGGTCGTCGGCGTCGTGCTCGGGGGCGCCGCGGCGGCCGGGCTCGCGAGCTGGCGCCGGGCGCGCCGTGCCCGCAGCCTGCGGGCATCGCCCCGGTGGGTCGGCACGCCGGCCGCCTGAGCGCGCGAGGGTAGGCGGCCAGCTACGTCGTGCTGCCACGCGACGAGACGCGCACGCGCCTCGTCGTCAAGCTCCTGGTCGGCTATGCTCGGGGGCCGCTCGGCTGGGCCGCGCGATGGGTCTTGCCGTGGGGCGACCTGGTGATGATGCACAAGCAGCTCCCGACGTTGAAGAGCCTGGCCGAGGCGTCCGCAACATGAGCGCGGCGCGGGCCACGCTGATCTACGACGGGAGCTGCGGCTTCTGCCGGCGCTGGGTCGAGCGCGTGCGGCGCTGGGACCGTGGCGGACGGCTCGAGATGGTGCCCTACCAAGCGGCGGACCTCGAGTCACGCTTTCCGGGTGTGTCGCGGGCCGACTGCGTCGAGCGCATCCATCTCGTCGATGAGCGGGGTGCGGTGTATCGGGGCGCGGCGGCGGGCCGCGAGGTGCTGTGGCGGCTGCCCGGCGGCGCGCTCTGGACGCTCCCGTTCCGCATCCCCGGGGGGCTCCGGGTCGCCGAGCGCGTCTACGTCTGGATTGCACACCGCTGGGGTCCGCTCGGCCGGCGCGGCGCCTCCAGCGGTGCGTCGAAGCCAGCCCCGTCCGCGTGATCGTCTCGTCGTTCGTGGTCTGACGGTTGTCCCTCCCGCCGCCGCCAGGCATAAGGCCTCCGTGAGCCCGATCGAGAAGGCCGACGTCCTCCTCGAGGCGCTGCCCTACATCCGGCGCTTCGCGGGCAAGGTGATGGTCGTCAAGTACGGCGGCCACGCGATGGAGAACGAGGAGTTGAAGGACTCCTTCGCGCAGGACGTCGTGCTGCTCAAGTACGTCGGCATGCACCCGGTGATCGTGCACGGCGGCGGCCCGCAGATCGACGCCGCGCTCAAGGCGCAGGGCGTCGCCACCCGCTTCGTGCGCGGCATGCGCGTCACCGACGCGGCCACCATGGACGTCGTCGAGCAGGTGCTGGTCGGCAAGATCAACAAGGAGATCGTCGCCCTGCTCAACCGCCACGGCGGGCGCGCCGTCGGGCTCTCGGGAAAGGACGGCGAGCTCGTCGTCGCCCGCAAGCGCCCCGGGGCGGACGACCTCGGACTCGTCGGCGAGGTGGTGGGCGTCAACCCGCGCGTGATCGACGCGCTCGAGGGCTTCATCCCGGCGATCGCGCCGACGGCCGCCGGCGCCGACGGGCAGACCTACAACATCAACGCCGACGTGGTCGCGGGCAAGATCGCCGAGGCGCTGCGCGCCGAGAAGCTGATCCTGCTGACCGACGTCGAGGGCGTGCGCGCGCGCGACGGCACGCTTCTGGACACCCTCACCGCGGACACCGCCGTCGAGCTGATCGCCGACGGCACCATCGCGGAGGGGATGATCCCGAAGGTGGAGTGCTGCATCGAGGCGCTGCGCGGCGGCGTCAAGCAGGCGCACGTGATCGACGGCCGCGTCCGCCACGCGCTCCTGCTCGAGGTGCTGACCAGCCGCGGCGTCGGCACGGAGCTCGTGCCGGCCACTCGCCGGCCGCGGCGGCGCCTGTCGCGCGCATGACGAATGCCGAGACCAACGCCGAGATCTTGGCCGCGAGCGCCGCTCACGAGATCGGCGTCTACGCGAGGCAGCCCGTCGCCTTCGTGCGGGGCCGCGGCGCCGAGCTGTGGGATGCCGACGGGAAGCGCTACCTCGACTTCTTCGCCGGCCTCGCCGTCAACAACCTCGGTCATTGCCACCCGGCCGTCGTCGACGCGATCCGGACGCAGGCCGCCGAGCTCCTCCATGCCTCCAACGTCTACTACACGGCGCCGGCGGCCGAGCTCGCCGCGCTGCTCTGCCGCCACTCGTTCGCCGAGCGTGTCTTCCTCTGCAACAGCGGCGCCGAGGCGAACGAGGCGGCGATGAAGCTCGCCCGGCGTTGGGGGAGCGAGCACGGCGGGCGCTACGAGATCCTCGCGACCACCGGGTCGTTTCACGGCCGCACGTTCGCGACGCTCACCGCCACCGGACAGGAGAAGTACCATCAGGGCTTCCAGCCGCTTCTCCCCGGCGTCCGGCTGGTCCCCTACGACGACGCGGCGGCGACGGCCGCCGCCCTGCGCGACGAGACCGCGGCGATCCTGGTCGAGCCGATCCAGGGCGAGGGCGGCGTCAACGTCCCCCGGCCGGACTACCTGCCTCGGCTCCGCGAGCTCGCGGACCGGCACGGGCTCCTGCTGATCTTCGACGAGGTGCAGTGCGGTATGGGGCGCACCGGCCGGCTCTTCGCCCACGAGCACACGGGTGTGGTGCCCGACGTCATGACCCTCGCCAAGGCGCTCGGCGGCGGGCTGCCGATCGGCGCGACCTGCACCACGGCCCGCGTCGCCGCCGTGCTGACGGTCGGGGCCCACGGGACGACGTTCGGGGGCAATCCGGTCGCCTGCGCCGCGGCGATCGCGGCCCTCGGCGAGCTCGCCCGGCCGGAGCTCCTCGGCCACGTGCGCGAGGTCGGTGGCTACTTCGCCGGCCGGCTCCGGAGTCTCGCGGCCCGCCTTCCCGTCATCCGCGAGGTCCGTGGCCTCGGGCTGATGCTCGGCGCCGAGCTCGCGCGGCCGGGTGCTGCCATCGTCGACCGCTGCCTCCGCGACGGGCTCCTCATCAACTGCTGCGCCGACCGGGTCCTGCGCTTCGTGCCGCCGCTCATCATCACGCGCGAGCAGGTCGACGAGGGCTTCGCCGTCCTCGAGCGGGCGCTCGCCGCGTGAGCAGGGCGATGAAGCGCGACCTGCTCCGCCTGAGCGACCTCGCGACGGGTGAGATCGAGACGATCTTCACCGTCGCCGCCCGCTTGAAGAGTGAGCTGCGCGCCGGCCGGCCGCACCCGCTGCTCGCCGGGCGGACCCTCGCCATGATCTTCGAGAAGCCGAGCCTCCGCACGCGCGTGACGTTCGAGGTCGGCATGGTGCAGCTCGGCGGCGCGGCGATCCACCTGGCGCCCGGCGACATCCGGCTGGGAGAGCGCGAGTCGGCAGGCGACATCGCGCGCAACCTCGAGCGCTGGGTCGACCTCGTGATGGCCCGCACCTTCCTCCACCAGAGCGTGGTCGACCTCGCGGCGGGCGCGCGCGTGCCGGTCATCAACGGTCTCTCCGACCTCCACCACCCTTGTCAGGTGCTCTCCGACTGCTTCACCCTCCTCGAGCACCGGGGCCGCCTCGCGGGCCTCCGCGTCGCCTTCATCGGCGACGGCAACAACGTCGTCCACTCGTGGATGGACGCCGCCGCGCGGCTCGGCCTCGAGTTCGTGCTTGCCTGCCCACCCGGCTACGAGCCCGACGCCGCGATCACCACCGGGGCGGCCGCGCGCGTCACCGTGATGCACGACGCGGAGGCGGCCGCGCGCGGCGCCGACGTCCTCTACACCGACGTGTGGACGAGCATGGGCCAGGAGACCGAGGCCAAGGCCCGCCGCCGCGCCTTCCGCCCGTACCAGCTGAACGCGTCGCTGGTGGCGCGCGCCAAGCCCGACGTGCTCGTGATGCACTGCCTCCCCGCGCACCGCGGCGAGGAGATCACCGACGAGGTGATCGACGGCCCCCGCTCCGTCGTCTTCGACCAGGCCGAGAACCGCCTGCACGTGCAGAAGGCGATCATGGTCTGGCTGCTCGGGGCCGCGTAGCCCGATGGGTGGTCGCTCACGTGCCCCCGAGTCGCGCGAGCGCGCGCAGCCCGCTCCGCTTCGCCACCCAGAACGCCCCGAGCGAGGTTCCTCCCCCCGTGACGGCGGCGAGGGCGAGGAGCGCGGCCGTCCGGGTGGCCGCGACGCCCGCGATGCTCCGGGCCTGGCATAGCAGCCGAGACACCGGCCAGGCCTCCAGGGCGACGACGAGCGCGATCAGCGCGAGGCAGGCGAGCATGTAGAGGATCGCGCCGAAGCCGGTGGCGATCTGCGCCGCGTTCTGGGTGTCGAGTCGCGGGTAGGCGGCGCCGAAGGCCAGGCCGAGGCTCACCACGGCCGCCATCAGCGGCACGAGCGTCAGCAGGAAGGCCACCGTCACCAGGGACGGAACGTGCAGCAGGCCGTTTGTGGTCGCGACCAGCAGCTCGGCAAAGACGACGAGCGGCAGGTAGCCGATCCAGAACTTGCTCCACCAGAGCTGGGCGAGCGGCACGGGAGCGGTCCGGAGAATCCACCAGGCATGGCCCTCGAGGCTCACCATCGGGAAGACGAAGCGTACCGCCACCGCGGTCGTCACGAAGGCGCCGAGCCCGAGGTTCAGGATGGTGGCCAGGTCGCGCATCGCGAGGGCGAGCGGCGTGCCGTCGCCGAGCGGCAGGGCCGAGAAGTTGTAGAGGTAGATGCCGACCAGCGCCGAGACGAGGAGGAGCTGCGACCACTGGCTCGCGTCGCGCAGGAAAACGGTCACGTCCTTCGCGAAGAGACAGCCCGAGGGGCCCTGCAACGGTCGCACCAGGACAGCAAGCCAGCGCGACAGCGGGCGCTCCGCGGCGCCGGCTCGCACGTGGCCGGTCTGGGCCCGGGACCAGGCGATGAGGAAGACGCGCTCGACCACGGCCGCGCTGGTCAGGAAGAGCATCGCGGCCGTGCTCGCGAGCATGCCGAAGTAGAAGAGCGGTTCGCCCGGTCGCGCCCCGAGCAGCGGGAGCAGCGTCTCGGCCGCCCAGGTGGTGGGCAGATAGGGGGACCCGGTGGCGCCGAACGCGCCGAGAAAGCTCGCGAAGCCGACGAGGGCAGAAGGATCCGCAAGCCGCTCCGGCCGGAGAAAACGGATCGCGACCACCAGCGCCGCAACCGCGAGCCCCACGCCGACCATGAGGGCATCCCGCGTTCCCCGGGCCGGGAACACGAGCACCAGGCCCGTCGTGATGAGGACACCCACTGCCGCGGGGATGACGAGGAAGGCGAGGAGCACGGCAAGCGCGCCCGCGTAGAAGAGCGGCCCGGCGCGGTAGACGACACCGTAGGCGAGGAGCGCAGGCAGGCCGACGAGGAGCACCATCCAGGAGGACGCGACGACGGTCTCCAGGAAGCGCGCGTGATGGAGTCGCCGGTAGGACAGCGGCGCCGCGAGGAGCGGCGTCACCTCGGCGGCGAGGTAGTAGGTGGTGAGGGCGGTCACGGTGTTGCTCACCAGCAGGACGCCGAAGAAGGTCAGGAAGAGCAGAGCGAGCAGGCGCTGGGTGAGGAACGGGCCGAAGGTGCCGAGGCCGTGGAAGTAGCCGAGCACCCGCGTGAAGAGGAGGAAGCATGCGAGCCAGAAGAGGCCCACCAGCCCCGTCACCGTCACGGCGCGCAGCCGATCGCGGCGCACGACGTTGCGGAGCGAGAGGAGGCGCGGCTGGAGCAGGGCGGCGAGCGTCATGCGCGGCCATCGCCCCCGGCGTGCAGGATGTCGAGGAAGACCGTCTCGAGCGACGGGGACGAGCCGTCATTGGACCCGGCGCGCGCCCGCAGATCGTCGAGCGTTCCCACGATGACCAGGCGGCCGCGGTCGATGATGCCGATGCGGCCGCACAGCTCCTCGGCCACGGCCAGGCTGTGCGTGGACAGGAAGATCGTGACGCCGTCGCCCGCGAGGCGGCGGACGAGGTGTCGCAGCTCGAGCGTGCCCTCGGGGTCGAGTCCCACCATGGGCTCGTCGAGGACCAGGACGCGCGGGCGGTGCACGAGGGCCGCCGCGAGAGCGAGCCGCTGCCGCATGCCCTGCGAGAGCGTCTCCGTGAGCTCGCCCGCCATCCGGCCGAGCCCGAACTCCTCGAGCAGCAGTCGGGCGCGCCGTCCCGCCTCCGCCCCGCCGAGGCCGTAGAGGCCGCCGACGAAGCGCAGAAACTCGAGCGCGGTGAGCTTGTCATAGAGGAAGGGATGATCCGGCAGGTAGCCCGTCACCGCTTTGGCGGCCTCCGGCGCCCGGCGGATGTCGTGTCCGCCCAGGACGGCCGTCCCCGCCGTCGGCTCGAGGAGGCCCACCATCATGCGGATCGTCGTCGTCTTGCCGGCGCCGTTGCGCCCGAGGAAGCCGAAGACGCAGCCGGGCTCGACCTCGAGGCTCAGGTCGTCGACGGCGACGAGCGCGCCGTAGGTCTTCTGCAGCCGCTCGAGCCGGATCACGTGCCTGCCTCCGGCGTTGCGAAGGACAGCTGGCCCACCAGCCCGGCGAGGCCCAGGTGCCGCTCGGGGCCTCCCTCGAGGAGCTTCACGTGGGTGGCGTCGACCGGCATCTGGTCGAACACGGCGTCGGCACTCACCCAGCGGCCGAGCCAGAGCTCGCTCCAGGCGTGGTAGAGGAAGTCTCCGTCCAGATACACGGCCCCCGCTATCATGCGAGCCGGGATGCCGGCCGCGCGGGCGAGGGCGGTCAGGAGGACGGCGTGCTCGTTGCAGTCGCCGCGCCGCACGCGGAGCACCTCCCGCGCGCTCGGCACCGTCGCGCTCGGCTCCCGTGTGAGGCTCGTCGCGACCCAGTGGAGGAGACGTTCCGCCCGGCGCACCGGGTCGCGCTCGTCGCCGACGATCGCGCGGGCCCGCGCCACGATGGTCGGGTCGTCGGACTCGATGAAGGGCGACGGCGCCACGTAGAGCTCCTCGGCCGGACCCGGCGGCGGCGATCCTGGCCCCGGCGCCGCCTCGCGCACGATGCGGAGCCGGCCCGCGCGCATCCGCTGCCGCGGCGGGTCGTCCGGCACCGACCCGAGCGCCGGCCCGGACACCCGGAGCGTGAGCGCCGTCGTCTCGCGGGCGTTCGCAATCGTTCCCCGGAGCGGGATGCGGGCGACGGTCGCGAGGTCGAGCGGCGCGGCGGTGTCGAGGCCTCGGAGCGCCGTGTCGCGTGGCTCGGCTCGGAGGACGAGCCCGAGCATCGCCTCCTCGCGCACCGCGCGTCCGTCGTCGGCGAGCCAGACGTGCGTGCGGAGTCCTTGCTGCTCCTCGTCGACGCGCAACGTCTCGATCCCGTCGATCGTCTCGCGTCCCTCGACCACGGTCGTGACCGGCTCGCTCCGCAGCGTGAGCGGACTGAAGACCGTGTGGCTGTAGCGCGTGCCCGGAGCCGGTCGGGCGGCCGCGATGCGCGGCCGGAAGGTGGTTGCGAGGTAGATGGGTCCCTCGAGCGGGACGGCGAGCGTGTCCAGACGATCGCCCGCCCCGTAGCGCACGACGAGCCGCCTGCCGTCACTCGTGCCGCCGGCCGTGAAGGTGGCGGCGGGCGAGACGAGCGCGAAGCGGAAGCTCCGGAGCCCGAAGCGCTGGTCGGTCTCGGCGGCGAGCGACGTCGTCAGCCGCTGCGGTGTGCCGAGCATGGCGAGGGCGAGCGTCGACTCGTCCCGGACCTGGTAGCCGCCGGCGGTCGGCGCCACGGACCGGCGGGCGTATCCGATCTTCCGCTCGCCCTGGTAGATGCCGAGCCACTCCTCGCGGGGCGGTGCCGATCCCGCTTCGGCGGCGGAGGGCTGAAGCATGGCCAGATCGGTGGCCGGGGGCGACGCCTGCTTGCGCACCAGGAGCGCGAGCATCGTGAGCCAGCAGACGAGGACGGCGATGGTGAGGGGATGTTTCACGGCGGGGGCCTCGTTTTCGACGCCCAGACTAGCGGGCGATTCGAGCGATAGCACGCAGCGACCCGGAGGGCGCGCGGCCGGGACGACACCACCGGCGGGGAGGGGCGGCTATGCGACCCCGTCCCTTCGCATCCTGTCGGGTAACATGGCATCCTTCGCCAGCAACCCTGCCGGAAGCGGTCAGGGGGCTGGAGAGGAGGGAAGAGGAGCATGCGATACGGAGGCGTTCCGTTCCTGGTGCACTGGACCGATTCGGAGGCGAGCGTAGAGAAGGCGCGAGGCGTCAGGGCATCGGCGATCGCCGAGTGGCACAACGGCAACTATACGGGGGCCATGTTCGGCGGGCTGTTCTCATCGGTTGCCCGGACCAACGGGGAAGGGGGCGGAGATGTCGCCGGGATGCGTGTCGGCGGGGTCGTGAGTGGAAACGACGGCGATCTGACCGGCGTGAGCGCGTCGGGACTCTACAACTTCGTGACGGCCAACCTGCTGAACGGTGTGTCGCTCTCGTGGGGAGCCAACGTGGTCGGGGGGCGGCTGAACGGGCTCTCGGCCGCCGGGTGGTACAACTACGCGGGTTCCAACGGGAGGCTCGCCGTACAGATCGGCGCCTTCAACAACCTGGACCGTTACGATCCCGATGGAGCGGTGGTGCAGGTGGGCTGGTACAATCGCGCCGCCGAGCAGTCGATCCCTTTCCTGAACGTCAGGGGGATCAGCAACCTCTTCGAGCGACCCCTCCGGCGGCTGCGTGGTAAGGGCGGGTGACGAGGTAGGGCCCTAGCTCGACGCTCGCGGCGCCCCTCCGCGCTCGAAGAGCCGATTCGCGTCCGCATAGGAGATAGCCTCGGCGGTGTAGCTTGTGTACGTGCCGCGAGTGCGCAGCTCTCGCGCGACGCGGCGCGCGGTCGCGAGCGCGGCCCGTGCGGGACCCGATCCCTGTGAGACCCGCCGCACGCCCACCGCCGCGAGCTCGGCGACGGGCGGAGTGCCCGCAACGGCGAGCACGTTGAGCGGGCCGTCGATCTCGCGTACGAGTCGCGCGATCGTCCCACGGTCCACCACGCCCGGAACGAACAGGCAGTCCGCGCCGGCCTGGCGGTAGAGGTTCGTCCGGCGGACTGCCTCGGCGAAGCGAGCGGGCTCCTCGCCGACCTGGAGCAGGTAGACGTCGGTGCGCGCATTGATGACGAGATGGATGCCGAGCGCATCGGCCGTCGCGCGGACGGCACGGATCTTCTCGGCCTGGAGCTCCGGTTCGACGAGCGGCCGGTCGTCGTCACCGGTCGCGTCTTCGAGGTTCACGCCGATCGCCCCGGCGTCGAGCACGCCGCGGCAGGTCTCGCTGACCTCATGCGCCGTCCGCCCATAGCCCATCTCGACGTCCGCGCTCACCGGAAGTCGCGTCGCTCGCACGACGCGCGCGATCGCGGCGAGCATCTCGTCGCGCGGGACGCGCTCACCGTCGGGGTAGCCCAGGCTGAAGGCGACGCCGGCGCTCGAGGTCGCGATCGCCTCGAACCCCTCGTGCTCGAAGAGGACGGCGCTGCCGGGATCCCAGACGCTGCCGACGACGAGGACGTCCGGGCCCTCGTGATGGCGGAGGAACCGTTCGGCACGTTCGCGCTGGGTCGACCTGTCCATGATGTCCCTCTGCGCCGCGTGGCGCTTCACGCCGGGATCGCCTTCGCTCAGGATGTTCCCGAGAGAAGCGCATAGCCCATCATGATGTCAACGGCAGAGAATTCACGACCGAGGATGATCTTCCCCGCCACGGTCGCACGGCCCCGCGGAGCCGCAAGGTGAGAGCGGTGAATTGACCCACCCCGGCGGCTCTGGTAGCGCGTTGATCATGCCGAAGGCGCGCAAGCGAGTGGCGTCAACGCCTGCACTGCTGCGGAGGGTGCTCAGGTCGCCGTCGTACCGCGGTAAGCACGTCATCCTCGTTCACGGGAAAGTGTATGCGGCCACCTCCAGCGCGGAGGTGAGGCGTCTGTTCGACACGGTGGTGAGGGATTTCCCAGACGAGACCCCGACCTTGGCCTACGTCCCGCGGGGTGATGCTCTCGTGCTCGTGCTCCATTGAGCATCAGCTTCCCCTTCGAGCGGCAGCCCTCGGAGGTTTTCGGGACGATTCATCGCCCTGTCGTACCGGCGCAGCTCTGGTCCGCGCGGGCCGGAAGGTGGGTGAGGGTCGTCATGATCGTCGATACGGGAGCGGACTATACCCTGCTGGCGCGCGTGCACGCCGCGATACTTGGTGTCGATTTGCGAAAGAACTGCCGGCGAGTGGCGACAGCAGGTATCGGCGGTACGGAGACAGTGTACCTCCTGCCGCGGCTCAGAATGCGGCTCGGACCATGGTCGCGCGTCATCCCCGTTGGGTTTCTCGATCGAGACGATGTCCCTCCCCTCATGGGCCGCACGGGCTGTCTCGACACCTTCGACGTCCGCTTCGCACGCCGCCGGACGACGTTCAGCGCGCAGCGCCCAGCATAATGGAGACACCTGGCGCGCAGGCGCTGCCGGATGCGCCGCGAACCGTGCGCCGCTTGACACTCTCGTCCCTGCCATGACGTGATGGAGCCCGTGGACGACGCGAACACCGGCGACCTCCGTTGCCTCGAGTGCAGCACTGCGATCAGCGAGGGCGTGGCGACCGTCCGCACGGCGCGCGGCGTCTTCTGCGCCGACTGCTTCGCGCGCCTGAAGCAGCAGGCGCAGCAGGTCCTCGCGGCCCAGTCCGAGAACATCGACTTCGCCCGCGCCCTGGCGGGCGCGTTGCTCGGTGGAATCGGCGGCGCGGTGGTGTGGTGGGGGGTGACGATCGCCACCCACGTCAGCTTCGGCCTGGTCGCGATCGTGATCGGCGTGGCGGTGGGCAAGGGCATCGTCATGCTCACCGGCGGCAAGCGGGCGCAGAGCCTCCAGGTGATGTCGGTCGTGGTGGCGGCCGCGGCGTATGCCGTCGGCACCTATCTCACCAAGCGCACGTTCATCCTCGAGTACCTGCACCGGCAGGGCAAGCTGGTCGACCTGCCGCTCGTACCGACCAGCCCGAGCTACTTCTTCGGGGTCGCGTCGGCGGGCTTCCAGGTCTTCGATCTCGTCTTCCTGGCCATCGTCGTGCACCAGGCATGGAAGATCCCGGCCCCGGTCCGGCTCCCGGGCTGATCCGTGGCCGAGCAGACTCTGTCGGAGCGCGATCGGCACCTGCGCAACCTGGGCGCGGTCGCCGAGCACCTCTTCACGCAGCAGGCTCAGGCATCCCCCGCGCCCGCGCGCGAGGGACAGGTGGCGACCCGACTCCGGCGCTGGGGGGCGCCGGGCGTACTGCTCGCGGTCCTGCTCGGCAAGCTCAAGTGGCTCCTGGTCGCGGCCAAGTTCCTCAAGCTGAGCACGCTGCTCAGCATGCTGCTCATGGTCGGGGTCTACGGCACGATTTGGGGGATACCGTTCGCAGTCGGGTTCGTGCTCCTCATCTTCGTCCACGAGCTGGGACACGCCCTGGTGATGCGTCAGCAAGGCATCCCCGCCGGGCCGCCCGTGTTCATCCCGTTCGTGGGGGCCGTGATCGCGATGCGCGGCCTGCCGCGCGACGCCTACGTCGAGGCGGTGGTGGCGATCGGCGGCCCGCTGCTAGGCTCGCTCGGCGCCGCCGTGTGCCTCGCCGCCGCCGTGACGACCGGCGAGCGCTTCTGGTACGCGCTCGCCTCGACCGGCTTCCTGATCAACCTGTTCAACCTGATCCCGCTCTACCCCCTCGACGGCGGCCGGATCATCGGCGCGATCAGCCGCTGGCTGTGGCTGGTGGGCGCCGCCGTCGGCGTGACCGTGTTCCTGATCACGCAGTCGCCGCTCATGCTCCTCGTCCTGCTGTTCGGGCTGCTGAACGTGGGCCAGCTGCGGCGCGGCCCGGCCGCGGACTACTATCGCATCCCGGCCGCGCGCCGGATCGCGATCGGGACGGCCTACCTGGGGCTCGTGGTGGCGCTCGTGTGCGCCAGCACGTGGACGGAGCAGGCGCTGCGCGGTCTTCCGGCGGCCGCCGCGCAGGCGGCCGCGCTGGTGGCGCTCGGGGCTACCGCGGCACGCTCGTCCGCCGAGCGGGTGTAGGCGCCCCCGTCCCGGGCCGAGGGCTCACGGCCTGCCCACCTCGAGCACCGCCTTCCCCACGACCTCCCGCCGCGCGAGCGCGCCCAGCGCCTCGGCGGCCTTCTCGAGAGGGAAGCGGTGCGAGATGGCGGGCTTCAGCTTTCCGTCCTTCCACCAGTCGAAGAGCAGCTCGAAGTTCCTTCGATTCGTGTCCGGCTCGCGAGCGGCGAATCCCCCCCAGAAGACGCCGACCACCGAGCACCCCTTGAGGAGGATCAGGTTTACCTTGGCGCTCGGAATGGCGCCGCTCGCGAACCCGATGACGAGGAGCCGCCCGTCCCACGCGATGCAGCGGAGCGATTGATCGAAGACGTCGCCGCCCACGGGATCGTAGATCACGTCGGCGCCGCCGCCGGTGATCGCTTTCACGGCCTCCTTCCAGTCGGGGTTCGTCCTGTAGTTCACCAGGTGCTCGACGCCGTAGAGCTCCTCGAGCCGCGCGAGCTTCCGGTCGTCGCCGCCCGTCGCCACGACGCGCGCGCCGAGTATCTTGCCGACCTCGATCGCGGCGGTGCCGACGCCACCCGTCGCGCCGTGCACGAGCAACGACTCGCCGGGTCGGAGCCGTGCCCTCTGCACGAGGGCGTACACGGTCGTTCCGTACGTCGTGGGGAGCACGGTCCCGACCTCGTAGGGCATTCCCTCGGGCATCCGGAGCGCCTTGTCGCGAGCGACGACGACCTCCTCGGCGAAGCCGTTCCACCCGCACATGCCGATCACGCGATCGCCGACCGAGAATCCCTTTGCCTCGGCTCCCACCTCGATCACGTCGCCCGCGACCTCGCCTCCCGGCGCGAAGGGAAGCGGCGGCTTGAACTGGTACTTGTTCTCGATGATGAGCAGGTCCGGGAAGTTCACGCCTGCGGCGCGCACGCGGATGCGCACGTCGCCCGGGCCGAGCGGGGGGCGCTCCGTGTCCTCGTAGACGAGCTTTTCGGGCGGCCCGTATGCCTTGCAGAGGACGGCTTTCATCGCGGGCGACGATAGCGGAGCGCTCGCGCGGCGTCAGCGGGGGGCCGATGTCGCATTGCGGTCTGCGCGCGTTGATGTCACGAGCACGGTATGGGTGCGCTCGGGCTCAAGGCCGCTGCGTGCGCCGTGGCCGCGGTCGTTGCGACGGTGCTCGGCGGCTGCCGGCATCGCTGTCCGCCGTCGGCGAGCGGCCCGCTGCACCGGCCGCCGCCACTCGGACGCCGGCTGCTCGTCGTCGCTCCGCATCCGGACGACGAGGTGCTCGCGGCGGGCGGTCTCATGGCGCGCATCCTGCGGCAGCCCGGGACGGTGCACGTCGTCGTCGCGACCGACGGCGAGGCCGGGGTGAACCGCACCCGGGCGCCGGATCTCGGGGACGCACGGCGCGGAGAGACGCGCCGGGCACTCGCCGACCTCGGCCTCGCGCCCGCGGACGTCGAGTTCCTGGGCTACGCGAACAACAGCCTCGCCAACGCCTGGGGCAAGCGCTGGCGCGCCGCGCGGCGCGGCGCCGACGAGACGTCGAGCGGCGCGCTCGTCGAGGCGCTCCGCGGCGCGCTCCGCGCCGCGGCGCCCGACACGATCGTCCTCCCGATGTCGCTCGACGAGCACGTCGACCACTACGCGCTCGGCCGCTTCGCGCTCCTCGCTCTCCTCGGCGAGGCGCCCGTGCCGCGGCCCACCGTCCTCGGCTACCTGGTCCACGGGAAGGGCCGCTGGCCCGCGTGCGGCTCGATCGGTCTCCGCAGCGTGCCGCCGCTGCCCCCGGGGTGCGCAGCACTCTTCCCGTGGACCGGGCTCCCGGTGGACCGCACGTTCAAGGCGGGGCTCATTCGGGAGTACCGAACTCAGCTCGGCGCGACACTCCTCCGGCACGCGCGCGCCATCGAGTCGTTCGCCGAGGGCCTGGTGGTCGAGCCGGGCCGCCCGGCCGCCGCCTGGCGGCCGGGCGTCCGTCCCGGCGCGGATCGCATCGCGATCCTCGTGCCGCGCACCCCGTGCCTCGTCGACCCCGCCGCGGGCGACCGGCTTCGCCTCCGCTACTTCCGGGACGGCGTGCTCGACGAGCGCCTGGTCACGCTCGCGCCGGCGGTCGACGTGCGTGGCGGTCCGCCGGGCGGCGAGCTCGTTCCCGCGCGCGACGTGCAGGTCGCGGTCCGGCGGGACACGGTCCACGTGGTCCTCGACATGGCGTCCTTCCGGGACGTCGGCGGCGCGGTGCTCGAGGTCGTCGCCGGCGAGCGCCGGGAAGCGCCGGCCTGGCTTCTCCGCTGGTCGTGACGGCAGCACCGTCGCGGGCTCGCGGATCACCGGGCGGCGCAATCACTCGGTGCGCTCGATGCTCATGCGGCCAGACGGTCGATAGGGTTCGGCGGCGTGGCGCGTCCGAAACCCCGCCGGGCGCCCGCGCATCGAACCCGCGTGACGCACCGGCCGACAGACGGTCTCTGGGCTCTCGTGCTCGCCGGCGGCGACGGGACCCGCCTCCGGGAGCTGACGCGGCTGATCAGCGGCGCGCCGATCCCCAAGCAGTACTGCCGCATCCTCGGCGACCGCTCCCTCCTCGAGGCGACGCTCGCGCGCGTCGCCCCGCTCGTGCCGCGGGAGCGGACGGTCGTGATCGTCAACCGCGGGCACCTCGAGCTCGCGTGGTCCCAGCTCGCCGCGCTGCCCGCCCAGAATCTGCTCGTGCAGCCGGGGAACCGCGACACCGGCCCCGGCGTGCTCTTCAGCCTTCTTGCCCTGGCCCGCCGGCAGCCGGACGCGACGGTTGCCGTGTTTCCGAGCGATCACCACATCGGCGACGAGCGCCGGTTCCGGGCGCACGTCGCTCAAATGGCGCAGCTTGTCGACGAGCATCCCGAGAAGATCGCGCTTCTCGGGGTCGAGCCCAACCGGCCGGAAGGAGGCTTCGGCTACATCCTGCCGGGACAGCGGCTCTCTTCGGTCACCGGCGACGCGGCGTTCCACGTGGTCTCGTTCCACGAGAAGCCCACACCCAGCCTGGCCGCCCGGATCGTCGGCCGCGGCGCGCTCTGGAACTCGTTCGTGATGGTCTTCCGCCTGAGCCGGATGCTGGAGCTGCTGCACCAGGTCCGGCCCGCGGGCGTCTCGCGGCTCGCGCGCCTGCTCGACGACCCCGAGGCCCTCGTGGCGGCGTACCCGAGCATCGCGCCGTGGAACTTCTCGCGCGACTTCCTGGTGCGCATTCCCGAGCACCTGGCCGTCGTGCGGGCCGCCGACGTGGGCTGGAGCGACTGGGGGACGCCCGCGGCGATCGAGCAGACCCTCACGTGGTCGCGGTACTCTTCCGCCGAGTACCAGCCGCGGACGCGTGTCCCGCCGTTCACGACGTCGTAGAGCCAGACGCCGTCGTCGAACGTGGTCGTGCCCTGCGTGAGCGTCGGTGTGGTCTGGACGACCCAGCTACCGTCGGCCTGCTCGATCGCCTGCCAGCTGTTCAGGTTGTGGCCTTCGCCGAGGTAGCGGTGCTTGACGCCCTTCCACGTGATGGTGCCGACCGGCGCGTCCGGGAAGTTGATCAGGCCGTTCGTTTGCGGCCCGAGGACCTCGCGCGGGGGATCGAGGCTCACGGGAAGCGGGTTCACGGCCGACGGGCTGCCGACGAGCGGCACGCCCGCCGCGCCGGCGCCGACGTTGATCGCATAGACCGCGACGGCGTGGAGATTCCCGTCGAGCGCCGGACTCGGCGTCCACGTGAAGCCATGGTTCGGCTCGGTCGTCAGACCGGCATCCACCAGGTCCTGGCGCGGCTGATTCGCCGTGAGGAACGCCCGGAACGTCCCGTCGACCGTAGATGTGGACGGTGATCGGGTTCCCATTGGCGTCCCGGTCGGTGGCCCAGCCGCTCACCACCGTCGCGGTCGCCTGCTCGATCGTCCCCGTGATGCCCTCGGGTCCGGGGGCGGCCCAACGATTCGGCGATCCGTCGAGCGTCACACGGAACGTCGTCGCGTCGCAGGCGTTGTTGTTGGCCGCCCCGGAGCCGATGCGGAAGCTGAGGAGGTCGCCGCGCTCGACCGGCACGTGCGGGAGCGTGAACGGCGTGAGGCTACCGCCGTTCGCCATCGTCGTCGGACCCCAGACGAGAAGCGAGTTCCGGTAGATGGATGCCACGATGCCGTCGCCGCAGTTCGGATCGGCGTCCGACAGGTCGACGCTGACGTTCGCGCTGCCGATGAAGGGGCTCCGCCAGTTGCGCGCGGCAGCGAGCGTCGGGCCGGGGTGTCCGCCGATCGCCCAGAGCCAGAGGTACGCGATCGTCGGATGCTTCCACGTCCCGGCCGAGGCGTCGAAGGTGAGGTTGTCGTCGCGAAGCGGGGCGGAGCCGTACTGGTAGAACCAGTCGGACTGCCCCTGTATCCCCGAGAACTGGCCCGCCGAATCCCAGGTCGCTGCGACGCCCGGCGAACGGGCGAGCAACAGACCGATGACACAGGCCGCCATCGCAACACGTGCCATTGGCGTCTCCTTTCGTGCGAGAGGGGAGCTCCGTCAATTCCCGGCAGCAACGCCTCGACCGCTACCACCCGCTATTTCCATCTCCCCTGGTGACAGTGAACCTGGCGCCCGACTCGTCGCCTAGGCCTCCGCTGCCCGGATTGGCGACGACTACGCCTGTAAAGGTGGCGTCGCCCCTGGCGCCGGACGCCATATGAATGCCCCAAGTGCCGGCGTCCGTAATTCCGATGCTTGTCAACGAGCTGTACGTGACCGTCTTCCAGAGAGATGAGTCATTCTGCACACCGTCAATCTGGAGCCCCGAATAGGTCGGACTGACGATGTCGATGTCGCTGATGAGCAAACCGCTCAGAGAACTGTCGTAAGCCCAGATCTTGAGAGCGCCATGCTGCTGGTTCCACATGGGACCCCCGGCGCGGACGAGGTTGTTGCGTCGGACGCTGGTGATGCCGGCAAACGGGAATGACGTGAACTCTTGGGCGATCAGAATGCCAGGGTAGGTGACCACATCAGAGCAAACGTTGTCTTCGACCTTGTTGTCCTGGCCACCGTAGATGGCGTAGCAGTTCCCACGCCAAGGAATCTGTACCGTATTGAAGTGGATGATGTTATTCAGGTTGACGCCGTTGGGGGTATCCGATCGTGACCACGAAGCCACCCCATCGTCTCCCGTATTGCGGAAGTGGGAGTTCACCACCTCCGAGTTGCTGGCGCCCTCGCACAGGTTGACGCCATCGGCAAAGGTGTTGCGAAAGCGGCTGCCGGTAATGACGAGACCATTGGGGCCTGGTCGGGGGTACACGCCAGCCCAATACCCGACCTGGGTATGCTCTACCCAGATGTTCTCCATGCGGGAGCCGGTGCTGCCGGCGGCGCTGGTGAATCCGTCGTTGAGCGGCAATTGACGCGTGAGGCTCTCGCCCAGGACGGCGAAGTCATAGTAGCGGCAGTTGTCGCCGGTGCACTGGAAACCGTAGGATCCATGAATGGTTGAATACCACATGCCCGCCCCGCGGATCGTCACATCCGAGACTCCCAAGACCCCGCTGTTGCTTTCGAACGTCCCAGGAGGAATCCAGACGCCGAGGCCCTGGCTCCGCGCGGTGTTGATGCAGCTCTGGATGGCCGGACCGTCATCGGTGCCGTCATTGGGCGTCGCGCCGCAGCTGACGATGGAGAGGAAGTTGGCGGGCATCGAGAGCGGCGGTGGTACCCGCTCCAGGTCGATCAGATCCACCACATAGTACGTCGCCATGTCCGTCATATCTTTCTGAAGCCTCACCGTCGCGCCGGCGGGGATGTCGCCTACCAGGGCGCGTGCCTCGTCGAAGAAGTGATGCGCGCCGCCAGCGCCTGGATTATTGTCCGAACTCGCCTCGCCTCCGTAGGACCAGGCATACTTTGAGGTCAGGTTGAGCTTCTGGCGGAAGGCACCGTTGACGTACAGGCTGAGGGTAGCGTCCATCCCGCCGCCCATGGGCGCATCGGGGATGACGTAGCGTACCACGATCGAGTTGGCGGGCTGGCCGGCCGTGATCTGGACATAGTGCCCGGGCATGTCCAGGCGTACGGCGCGCCGTCCCGAGGACTCGGCGGCGAAATCCCCAAACACCCGGCTGGGGCCGAGGATGCTGCCGTTGATGATGCCGTTTTCCGCCTCATACTCCACCCAGGGCACTGCTGCGCCACGCGGCGCCACCTCCAGCAGCCATTGGGCGCGCTGCGAACTGGTAGAAACGTTGCCGTACTGCGCGTAGCCCTGCAAATTCTGGATATGGACGATGTTCGTATTCTGCCAGACATTGCGGATGATCGTGTAGCCCGGTGTGGGGGCGTTTTCCACCGTCCACCGGGCGCTCATCCAGACATCGGAGATGGGGATACTCTCGACGTACCCGTACAGGTGCTCGATCGACATATAGTTGCCGGTGGCGCGATTCCTGATGCGCTTGGTTCCGGCGTAGTCCTCGATCACCCAATGGGCGGTCGTATCGGTGGTGCCCGGGGTGCCGTACCTGACCTGATTGCTGGCCTCGAAGAGGTACATGCCGTTCGAAAGGTTCTTGATGCGCACGTAGCTGCCTGCCGCTGGTATAGGAGCAATCGGAGCATTCTCCAGCAGCCACTGGGCGCTGGCGAAGGTGGTAGGAACGTTGCCGTACTGCGCGTACCCCAGCAAATTCTGGGTGTGGATGATGTTCGTGTTCTGCCAGACATTGCGGATGATGGTGTAGCCCGCGGTCGGCGCACTCTCCAACGTCCATCGTGGGCTCATCCAGGCATCGGAGATGGGGATACTCTCGACGTACCCGGACAGGTGCTCGATCGACATGTAGTTGCCGGTGGCGCGGTTCTTGATCCGCTTGCTCCCAGCGTAGTCCTCGATCAGCCAGTGAGAGGTGGTATCCGTGCTGGCCGGGCTGCCGTACAGAACATGATGTGTGCCCTGGTAGACGTGATTTGTATCCTCGTAGAGGTAGGCGCCGGTCCAGAGATTCTTGATCCGCACGTAGCTTGGCACGAGCGGCGCGTCCTCCAAGAGCCACTGGGCGCTCGAGAGACTTGTAGGGACGTTGCCGTACTTCGCGTACACCTGCGGATCCTGGAGGTAGATGATATTCGTGTTCTGCCAGACGTTGCGGATGATGGTGTAGCCTGCGGTCGGCGCGTTCTCCAACGTCCAACGGGGACTCATCCAGGCATCCGAGACGGGAATACTCTCGACGTACCCGGACAGGTGCTCGATCGACATGTAGTTGCCGGTGGCGCGGTTCTTGATACGCTTGCTCCCGGCATAGTCCTCGATTACCCAGTGTGAGCTCGTATCGATGCTGGATGGACTGCCGTACCGGACCTGATTGCTGGCCTCGTAGAGGTACGTGCCGTTCCAAAGAGCCTTGATCCGCACGTAGTTGGCCGCCGCGGTTGGCATGGGAGCGAAGAGGGCGGCATACATAACCATCGCGAGACAGCGCGTCGGGAATCGGCTCCCGCTGTGGCTCTTCGGCGTCGCCGCCATATCATTCCTCCTCTGCGACGTTCGCGCTGCTCAGGGCCGTGAATGAAAGGGAGACACGGTCGCTACAAGCTACACGGCGCGCGCTCACCAACCCGAGGGCAGCATGGTCCGCGCAGGCAACGGCCGTCGTGGGTGCCGTCAGCGCGAGGATGGCAGCTGCGGTCGTCACCGCGGTCGGTGGATTGGATCTTCCGGCCATCGAGTGGCTTCTCCTCCCTCGCCGGCGCCGGCGGCGAACGTCGACGGGATCTGGAGCGTGCGGGAGGCGTGAGTGTAGGCGTCCGGGGCGGACGGGAGAACTCCGTCCCGCCCCATTTTGCCTCGAATCTTCGTGGTATTCCGCCGACGTTTTATGGTGAGCATGCCGCGTCGGCGCGCGCGATGTGGATCTCGAAGCGCTCGCGGGCAAGTGGTTTCCGTCCCGTGAAGGCGGGAGGCCAGGTGGGCGTCGCGATGCGGCCCTCAGCGGCGGGTACGCCCGAGGGCCGGGCCGAGCGCAGCCTCGATGACGTCGACGATCTTCTGCAGCGATCCGTCGGCGGTCGAGAGGTCCTCGGTCGCGGTGTCCCGAGCTCCGTCCACGACCGGATAGCAGTCGCGACCTCCGTCGGATCGGAACGCGAGCCGAAACCCGTCCCCGCCGTGGGTCCGCTCTCCGCCGAGAGCACACGGACGCCGCTCGCGCGCAGCTCGCGATCGATGGCGATCGATGCCGCCTGGAGGGCCGTCTTGCTCGACGCGTAGAGCGCGACGGGAGTGCTACAAGGGCGGAAACAGCCGCGCGCCGAGGGGCGCGCGCTCGGGAGGACCGAATGGCACTACGGGGAGGATGCGCATGCGGCGCGATCCGGTACGAGCTCCGCGACCGCCCGCTGATCGTGCACGTATGCCACTGCCGCGACTGCCAGCGTATCACGGGCAGCGCCTTCGTGATCAACAACTGGATCGAGGAGAAATGTGTCGCCGCGAGCGGCGCTGCGCCCAGGTCGTTCACGCTGCCCGGCGGCAGCGGGAAGCGGCACGACGTCTTGTTCTGCGATACGTGCGGCACCACCGTATGGAGCCGCTACCACATCGTCACGAGCCCTTGCCTGTTCGTCCGTGCCGGGACGCTCGACGATCCGAGCGCCGTCACGCCGGACGTCCACATCTTCACGCGGAGCAAGGTGCCGTGGCTCGCGCTCCCGAAGGGCGTGCCGGCGTTCGAGTCGATCTACAAGCTCGACGACGTGTGGTCGCGCGAGAGCCGGGAACGCCTGCGCCGGAACGCCGGATAGCGGCACGTCCCTCGTCGACGGACGGCGGCGCGGAGCGGGATCGTGTTCGAGGCGGCGGCCCCGATGCCAGTGACGCCGCCTTCATCGAACCCGACCTGCGCTCCGCCCGCGTCCGTCCCACTACGATTCCTTCACGCTTGCCGGTTCACTGCTGAATGAGCGTGTCCACGCCGATGACGTTCATTCGGCCGTTGGACACCGTGCGCGTATCGCCCGCGGTCATGCAATTCACGTTGATCGTCACCACGGACGACAGACCGCCGGCGGCCGTGAACACGCCCTCGAGCGAGACGCCTCCCTTCGCGGAGTTGCCACCGTTGTCTCCCACGAGCAACGTGTCTCCGGACCCGAATGTCCTGCGGTCGGCGCTGCGATCCTGTATGGATGGGCTTGACGAATTGTCTGGATTATCTGTACAATCTCCGCATGAGGGCGAGCATCAGGAAGAGGACGTACAACCTCGACGGTGACATGATTGAGCGCGTGCGCCGTCTCTACAATGCGAAGACAGACACCGAAGCCATCCAGAAGGCCCTGCGCAAGGCGATCGATGACCGGGAGATTGAGGACGCCCTCGACGCGTTGCTACGTACGGGGCGGTTCCGGACAGTCTACCGCTGAAGTACGTTCTCGACACCAACGTCTACCTCGAAGCGGCTCGCTCCGACGAGGCGCGGGCACAGTTCCTCGAGGCGTTCATTCCTCTGCTGCCCGCGACGTTCCTCTCCGCCGTCGTCGCCTGTGAACTCGCTGTCGACGCGACGGACCGTCGCACACGGGGCCTGGTGCGCCAGTTCCTGCTGCCGATGGAGCGCACTGGGCGCATCGTGAGCCCGGTATTCGACGATTGGATCGACGCGTCCGACGTAGTGAGCGCGATCGAGGAGCGCGACGGGGGCTGGCGGTCGAAGCTCCCCGCGCTACTCAATGACATTATGATCTCGCTCTGCGCGCGCAGGATCGGCGCAACGCTGATCACGTACAACGGCGAAGACTTCCGTCTCATCAGGCGTCACAGAGAATTCTCTCTCCGGGTGCTGGCTGGAGCGAGGCGCGAGAGTCGTCGCTGAGCAATGGGATCCTGCCAGCGGATCGCCTTCGCCATGGTCTTGTTGGTCACGTCGACACGTCGGGCTATCGCCGATGCGCTCATGCCAAGACTCTCTAGAAGGGCGGCGCGGCCAGCGATCGCCGGGTAGGTCCGCGCCAAGAGCGGCGGCCCAGCCAGCGGAATGCCGCGCGTGGCTCCGCACGCAACCACGCGATCCGTCGCATGACAGCGTCACCGAGCGCAACGCCAGAGTGAAACACGGCGTTGCGCGCGGAGAGCAGCCGTCGTGTCGAGGACGCGGGGCCGCCCCTCCCGCCTCGGGTCGACACGCAGGGTCACGACATGCGCGCCTTTCTCGGCGTCGTGGGCCGCGGCGCGCTCTGGAGCTCGTTCGTGATGGTCTTCCGCCTGCGCCGCATGCTGGAGTCTGCTGCACCAGGTCCGGCCCGCGGGCACCTCGAGGCTCGCGCGCCTGCTCGACGACCCCGACGCCTTCGCGGCCGCGTACCGCCGTGGAACTTCTGGCGCGACTTCCTGGCGCGCATTCCCGAGCACATGGCCGTCGGGCGCACCGCCGGCATGGGCTGGAGCGATCGGGGTACGCCCGCGGCGATCGCGCCGAGCGGCGATGGGCGTGTTCCCGCCCTGGCAGGTTGCGCGCGCCCGGCTAGCGAAACCGTCGCCGATCTGCTCGCATCCAAACCGTCATGAAGGCAATCGCCGTCTTTCCGGGCCGTCGCGAGGTGAAGCTGATCGAGCAGGAGCCCCCGACACTCAGGGCGCCCACTGACGTGAGGCTCCGCATGCTCGACGTCGGCGTGTGCGGGACCGATCGCGAGATCTGCGCCTTCCAGTACGGCACCCCGCCGGCGGGGAGCGAGCACCTGGTCATCGGCCACGAGTCGCTGGGCGAGGTCGTCGAGGTCGGATCCGCCGTGTCACGGGTCAAGCCGGGAGACCTCGTGATCACCATGGTGCGCCGGCCGTGTCTGCACGAGGACTGCATGGCCTGCCGCGCCGGCCGGCAGGATTTCTGCTTCACCGGTGACTTCTCGGAGCGCGGCATCAAGCGCCTGCACGGCTTCATGACCGAGACCGTGGTCGACGACGAGCGCTACATGCACGTCGTCCCGCGGGCGCTGCGCGATGTGGCGGTGCTGGTCGAGCCGCTCACCATTGCCGAGAAGGCGCTGATCCAGGTGGGGCAGGTGCAGCAGCGGCTCCCCTGGGCCTGCGGGATCGATCCGCGCACGGAGCGCCGGTTCCGGCACCGTGCCGTCGTCCTTGGCGCCGGCCCCGTGGGGCTGCTCGGGGCGATGGCGCTCGTCGCGGCCGACTTCGACACCTCGGTCTACTCGCGCGAGCCGGCGCCGAACCCCAAGTCGGACCTGCTCGCCTCGATCGGCGCCCGCTACCTCTCCGCGCAGGAGACGTCGATCGAGCACCTCGCCGAGCAAATCGGCAACATCGACCTCGTCTACGAGGCCACGGGCGCGTCCTCGATCGCGTTCCAGATGATGGAGGTGATCGGCACGAACGGCATCTTCGTGTTCACGGGCGTGCCGGGGCGGAAGGCGCCGATCGAGGTCGACACCGACGTCATCATGCGGAACCTCGTGCTCAAGAACCAGGTCGTGTTCGGGACGGTGAACGCGGGCCAGGAGGCCTTCGAGACCGCCATCCGCGACCTCACGGTCTTCCAGCAGCGGTGGCCGGCGGCGGTGCACGCGCTCATCACCGGTCGCTACCCCGTCGAGGCGTATCGCGACCTCCTGGTCGGGCCGCCGCAGGGGATCAAGAACGTCCTCCGCTTCGCATAGCCGAGCCGAGTGGCTCGAAGCCGACGGCCTCGGCGGCTTCGCCTCCGGCACCGTCAGCGGGATCCGGACCCGGCGCTACCACGCGCTTCTCCTGACCGCGACGTCGCCGCCGGCCGGCCGCGTGGTGCTGGTGAACGGGTTCGAAGCGTGGCTCGAAGGCCCGAGCGGCACGTTCGCCCTCACCTCGCAGCGCTACGCGCCGGACGTGATTCATCCCGATGGCGCCGAGCGCATCGAGGCGTTCGAGCCCGATCCCTGGCCCTCCTGGGTGTTCGCGTTGCCCGACGGCACCCGGATCGAGCACGGTCTCCTCGTCCAGCCCGGACGGGCGGCGATCGCGCTCTACTGGCGCCTCGTCGACGGTCCGGGCGGCACGCTCGCCCTCCGGCCGCTGCTCTCCGGCCGCGACTACCACGCGCTCCACCACGAGAACCCGGCCTTCCACTTCGGGGCCGACGTTGTCGACGACCGGATCGTGTGGCGGCCATATCCCGGCCTGCCGGCGATCGTCGCCCGCTCGAACGGGAGGTACATCCACCAGCCCGACTGGTACCGCAATTTCCTCTACACGGAGGAGCGCGCCCGCGGTCTCGACCACGTCGAGGACCTCGGCTCACCCGGCACCTTCCGATGGGACCTCGGGCGCGGCGAGGCCGTCTGGACCCTCGCCGCCGAGGGACACGAGCCGCCGGAGGACCTCGACGCGCTCCGCGCCGCCGAGCTCGAGCGGCGCCGGCGATTTCCCACACGCCTCGACCGTGCTGCGGACGCGTACCTCGTGCGGCGGGGCAGGGGGAAGACGATCGTCGCCGGCTACCCGTGGTTCACCGACTGGGGGCGCGACACGTTCATCGCGCTGCGCGGCCTCTGCCTCGCGACCGGCCGGCTCGACGACGCCCGCGCCATCCTCCTCGAGTGGGCGGGCGCAGTCTCCGACGGCATGCTGCCGAACCGCTTCCCCGACCATGGCGAGGCGCCGGAGTTCAACGCCGTCGACGCCGCGCTGTGGTACGTGGTGGCCGTCCACGATTTTCTGCGCGTCGCTCAGGACGTTGCGCCGCGAGACCGGCGAGTGTTCGACGGCGCCGTCGAGGCGATCCTCGCGGGCTATGCCCGCGGCACCCGCTACGGCATCCACGTCGACGACGACGGCCTTCTCGCCGCAGGCGAGCCGGGCGTGCAGCTCACCTGGATGGACGCCAAGGTGGGCGACTGGGTGGTGACGCCGCGGATCGGCAAGCCGGTGGAGGTGCAGGCGCTCTGGCTGAATGCGCTGCGTATCGGGAGCGGCCTGTCCGAGCGCTGGGCCGAGCTCCATGCCAGGGGTCGGGCCGCGTTCGAGGCCCGGTTCTGGGACGAGACCCGCGGTTGCCTCCACGACGTGGTCGACGTCGACCACCGGCGCGGCAGCGTAGATTCCGCCTTCCGCCCGAACCAGATCTTCGCCGTTGGCGGCCTGCCGTTCCCCGTGCTCGAGGGAGAACGCGCCCGCCGCGTCGTCGACGCCGTCGAGGCGCGGCTGCTGACACCCATCGGCCTCCGCTCGCTCGCACCCGACGAGCCGGGGTACAGGCCCCGCTACGAGGGTGGGGTCCGCGAGCGCGACGGCGCGTACCATCAAGGGACGGTCTGGCCCTGGCTCATGGGTCCGTTCGTCGAGGCGTGGCTCCGCGTCCGCGGCGGCACCCCTCGCGCGAAGGCCGAGGCGCGCGCGCGCTTTCTCGATCCGCTGCTCGCCCATCTGGACGATGCGGGCGTCGGCCACCTGCCGGAGATCGCCGACGGTGACCCGCCGCACACGCCGCGCGGCTGCCCGTTCCAGGCGTGGTCCGTGGGCGAGGCGCTGCGCCTCGAGCGGGTCGTGCTCGCCGAGCGCTGACGCGACGCTCAGCGTTCGACACTGCGGCGGCGCGAAGCCTCGAGGAGCAGGTACAGCGCTCCTTGATCGCGGGGAGCTTCGGGTGTACACGTCATGTACACGGAGAAGCAACCGTGCGGACAATGGCGGTCCGACACAAGCACCTGAAGCTCGACCAAGGCAAGATCGACTTCGCGAAGCGCTACTTCGGCGTCGACTCGGAGCAGGAAGCAATCGAGCGGGCGCTCGCGCTCCTGGTGGATGACGAGCGCATCCGCCGGCGCCTGAGACCGCTCAAGGGAATCCTCAAGGGCGACGAGCGCCCATGGCCGTATCGGTAAGCCGCAAGATCCTGCTCGACACCAACGTCTTCATCGACTACCTGCGGCTCGGCTCGCACGCCGATTCGGTCTCCGGACGTGCGCATCAAGCCATCCGTTTTCTGTCCTCGGTGGTGCTCATGGAGCTACGTCTGGGCGCGGATACCGTTCCACGCCGTCGTGCGGTCGATCGGATCAAGGGCGCCTTTCCGGCCCAACGTCTGATCGCCCCCGCCCCCGATCTCTTCGACCGTGCCGGGGTCGTCTTCAGGGCCCTGCATGGCGACGGACGCGGGCTCCGCGACCGGCTGGGCGTCGTGAACGATCTGCTGATCGCGCTCACCGCGTGGCGCATCGGCGCCACGGTCGTCACTGCGAACGTCGACGAATTCACCCGGATCCGGCGCCATCTCCCGGGCTTGTCGGTCGCGCCGCCGTCGCCCTGACGGCATGCCGGAGGGCATGACGGCGACGGACGTGGGGGGAGTGACGACGATGCGCGAGCCGTTGTTCAAGGTGTCCAACCATCACACCGCGGCCTGCGTCGAGCCGCCTACCGTCGACGGGGACGCGGCGGGAGCGTACTTCGGCTACTTCGCCAACGAGTACGGCGAGCAGGCCATCTACACCTACGACTACGAGACCGGCGAGGCGACCATCAGGATGGGTGACGCGGGCTGGCACGAGGCCTACCGGGTGGCGGATGGCCGGGCGGAGGGGCTCGTGCTCACCAAGACCGAGGCGATGTGGCTGCGCGCCTGCTGGCTCGCCACGGGCGCGTTGAAGGATCGCCCGACGTCCGGCACCGGCGGGACTGGTCAAGGCTGAAAAGCCTTCGCGCCAGCGTCCGAAGCTTGCACCGGCCTTGACGGCGACGGTGATGCTCGCGGCAACGCCATGTTTCAGATTCCGGTTGCGGTCCGCGAGGCCCTCTCGCACGGGAGCGTCGTCCTTCGCACCAACCGGTGGACGGCACACGCCTCGCTGGCGCGGCGACCGTGGGCACCGCCACGTATCAGCCCCGGGCCGCGGAGGGCACGGTCCTCCATCGCGTCGTCCGCGACCACCTGGAAACGTTCTTGCGCGAGGTCGCCGACCGCACCGACGGCGGGGGCCTTCCCCGTTTCGTCGAGCGCGAGTTCCGGCAGTTCCTGACCTGCGGCGCGCTCGGCCGAGGCTTCGCGCGCGTGCGGTGCGACGACTGCGCCTACGAGCGCCTCGTGCCCTTCTCGTGCAAACGACGCGGCTTCTGTCCGAGTTGTGGCGGCCGCCGCATGGCGGAGCAGGCGGCACACTTGGTCGATCACGTCCTCCCGCACGTCCCGGTGCGCCAGTGGGTGCTCAGCCTGCCCCACCGCGTGCGCTACCTCCTCGCCTGGAACCACAAGCTCTGCCGCGCGGTCCTCGGCGTCGCCGTCCGCGCAGTGCTCGGTTTCTATCGGCACCGGGCCCGCCGTGCGGGCGTGCGCGGTGGCCGGAGCGGCGCGGTGACGGTGATCCAGCGCTTCGGGGGCGGCCTTCAATTGAACGTCCATTTCCACACCCTCCTTCTGGACGGCGTCTTCGCCGAGGGCGCCGATGGCGCGCTCCAGTTTCACGCGGCCGAGCCGCCGAGCGACGAGGAGGTGGCCCGGCTGCTCGCCACGATCTACCGCCGCGTGCGCCGCTTGCTTGCGCGCCGGGGGCTCGAGATGGATGACGCCCCCGATGTCGACCCGCTCGCCGAGGAGTCGCCCGCGCTCGCCGGCATCAGCAGCGCCTCTGTCCAGGGACGAATCGCGCTCGGGCCGCGCGCCGGCGCCCGCGTGTTCCGGCTCGGCCGCGAGACCGACGCCCCCTGGGTCACGTCCCGCGCGCCGTGCCAGGCATACCTCAAGGGCTTTGACCTTCACGCGAACATCACGGTGGCGGCCGACGACCGCGCCGGCGTCGAGCGCCTCTGTCGCTACGTGCTTCGCCCGCCGGTGGCGCAGGAGCGTCTCGCCCCGACGCCCGACGGCCTCGTCCTGGTCACCCTCAAGGCCGAATGGAACGACGGCACGACCCACCTGCTCTTCACGCCGGTCGAGTTGCTGGAGAAGCTCACCGCCTTGACCCCCCGTCCACGCATCAACCTGATCCTCTACCACGGCATCCTGGCCCCTCGGGCTCAGGCACGGGCGCGCGCCGTGGCCCACGGCGCGCCAGGCCCGCCACCCGGCGAACCCCCGGCTCCCGCCACAGAGAGGGCGGGCGCCGAGCCATCCCCTCCGACTGTCGACGTCTCTGCTACCGCGCCTCCCAAGGATACGCGCGATGCGAAGCAGCCGAATTCTCCCGAGAAACCGCGCGATTGGAGGTGGGCGGACTTGATGCGGCGGGTCTTCGCCCTTGACGTCCTGGCATGCCCGCGCTGCGGCGGCCGCATGTCTGTCATCGCCACAATCGAGGCCGCTGACGTGCTGCGCCAGATCCTGGGCCATCTCGGCCTTCCGACCGATCCGC